>CAZLDF010000119.1:0-3678 GCA_964558095.1 uncultured Isosphaeraceae bacterium
GAAGAGCGGCGCCAGGTCGCGCACGCCGTCGCGAATGGTCGTCAGGATGTCGCCCGCCGACTCCGGCTGGATGTTCAGCCACTGGGCGGCGTGGCGCAGGAACTTCTCCATGACGGCGGCGGGCTCCTGCACGCTCATCACCTGCGCCGCCAGAGCGCCAAGCTCAACGCAGTGCACCGTGTTGCGGTGCGTGGCGTTCGCCCGTTCGCTTCCATGATGGTGCTTGATCGATTCGAGAATTTGCGGCGGCAGCTTCCACCGCTTGCCCATCTCGAAGCCCACCGACTGGTGAGTCAGCTCAAACTTCTCTTTCTCAAGCCCCGGCAGCTTGCGGTGGTCTTTCCCGGCGGCTTCGACGCACTGCGCGTACGCCTCGCCGAACGCTCGGAACAGAACCACCATCCCGATGTCCTGCATCAGCGCAGCGAGGAAGGCCTCTTCCGGGTCGCAGCACTTGGTGCGGTTGGCCAGATCGCGCGCTCCCACAGCGCCATAGAGCGCCCGGCGCCAGTAGTGCACGAAGTTGAAGCCGCCGGCTTCGTCCTCCGCGCCGTCCATGCTGTCCACCAGGCAGAAGCCCAGCACCAGCGTCTTGATCGTGTTCATGCCCAGGTACACGATCGCCTGGCGGATGGTCGCGCACGGCTTGGTCAGGCCGTAAAAGCTGGAATTCACCGTGCGCAGGATTTTGGTCGCCAGCGCCTGGTCGTTGCGCACCACGTCGGCGACGCGTTGCAGATCGACCTGTTCGTCGCGCGTCAGGTCGAGCACCTGCATGGCGACAACAGGCAAGCTCGGCAGCCGCGGATTGGCAAAAACTTTCTCGAGTGCCGCCTTGCTCATCTCTTCCCCAGCAACGTCCCACCGACAGGAAAATCCCCTCAAGAGCGCAGAGCGCGCCGCGTCATCGCAGCGCGATTCCCTCTCATCACCCTCACGTTCGCCATCACCATCAGCGGGTGCTTCGACGCGGGCGCGGACGTTGCCGGGGTCCTCATCCAGCGATCCTCGATGCGCCGGCTGACTGATCATCATCGGCGCGACGGGAAGCCGCGTTGATCGCGGCGCGGCAATTGCGCGCGGCGCAGGGCATTCTCGGACGCGAACGCGCGGCGCACGCGGCGGCATGGCCCGTACATGGTTATCGGTTCTCGGGATCGACGGGCCGGCCGTCGCGATGGCGCATGTCAGGCAGCGCCCACGCCATCGCCGCCGGCTCCGCGCCAAGCACCTCGCGGATGTACGCCGCGAGCAGCCGGTTGGCGCGCCCGATGGTTTCGACGTCGTCGATCGGGGCGGTCGGCGCTGCGGGTGCTTCTCCCGCGATGGTTCTGAGCAGGTCGATCGTGCCTCGCCGCACGCGCCAGCGGTCCTCGCCCCCGGTGTCGGCGACGACGCCGCCGCACCGCGCGCTGAACGCCAGGGTTTCACCCTCTGCGGGCAGCGGCTTGCCCGTCTGCGCATCGCGATCGAGCACCGGTCGAAATCCGCCTTCCACGAGCAACATCCACTGAAACTCAAGCAGCGTGCGATCGACCGCCTGGCGATCCGACAGCCGCGTCAGCGACTGCATCATGGCGTCGAACGCGCGCGGAATTGGCTCGTGATCGCGAAGCAGATGATGCACGAGATCGCACATGTAGATCGCGGCGCGATTGGCGGCGAGACTTCGCCGCAGGTGCGGAAAGGTCTCCGCCAGCGACCACGAAGTCAGCGTGCTCAGTTCCCGGCCGGGCTTGACGATCGCGACGACCTGGCCCGCGGTCAGCAGGTCCATTCCACCGGAGAAGGCGCCCTTGACGCGCTTGGCGCCCTTGGCGATGCCGCGGATCACGCCGTGTTCGCGCGTGAACAGGCTGACCGTCACGGAGGTTTCCGAGTAGTCCCAGCGGCGAATGACGACGGCTGTGTCGCGAATCGTGGGCATTCAGGAAAGGCATTATGGCCTCCGGTCCACGGGTTGCCCTATACTGCCTCGTCATGACGACGAATAACGGCGACAGGACGTTGCCCCCTCGCGCTGCTCTTGCACCCGACACACCTCGCGCTCCCCGCATCATCGCCTTGCTCAATCAGAAGGGCGGCGTGGGCAAAACCACATCCACCGTCAACATCGGCGCCGCGCTCGCGCAACTCGGCCGGCGCGTTTGCCTCATCGATCTCGATCCGCAGGGCCACCTCACGCTGCACTTGGGCATCGATGGCGACGCGGTCGATCGCACCGTCTATGACCTGCTCGTCGATCCGCAGTGCTCCGTCGAAGATGTGCTGTTCGAAAACGTTCGCGAGAACCTGGACGTGATTCTGGCGGATGTGCACCTGGCCGCGGCGGAAACGGAACTCGCCGGCGTTGCCGATCGCCAGTCGATCCTCCGCCGCAAGTTCCTGCCGATCGCGAATCGCTACGACGTCGTGCTGATCGACTGCCCGCCGAGCCTGGGCTTGTTGACGGTGAACGCACTGGCGCTGGCGCGAGAAGTGTTCGTGCCGATGCAGGCGCACTTTCTGGCCTTGCAGGGCGTCGGGCGGCTGTTGGAAACCGTCGGGCGGGTGTGCCAGGGCGTCAACGCCGAGCTGCGCGTCACGGGAATCGTGCTGTGCATGCACGAAAGCCAGACGACGCTGGCGAAGGAGATTGAAACCGATCTGTCGAGGTTCTTCGAGCAGAGCCGCGACCAGGCCGTGCCGTGGCGAGACTGCCGCGTGCTCGAGCCTGCCATTCGGAGGAACATCAAGCTCGCGGAAGCGCCGAGCTTCGGCAACACGATCTTCGACTATGCGCCGTGGTGTCCCGGCGCGATCGATTACCGCAAGCTGGCGGAGAATCTGATGAGCCGGTGGAACACTTCGCCCGCCCCGAACGACGAGCACATCATCATCGAGTCCAAGCCCGCGCGCACTAACCCTTCGCCTGTGATCGCCCCTTCGCTTGCCACGACCGAATCAACGACTGCGCACGCGACGAACGAGCAGCGCCTGGCAAAGGGTGGCTCGTTGGCGGCCCCCATCGATTCCTCGGCCATTGGGGCCGAGGACTCGATCACAGGCGAGACGCCTGTGCCACTTTGACGTCCGGCCTGGCGGCCTGGGCTTAACATGAGCGATCGTGCCTTCGATCGCATCGCCAATTCGTGATTACCGCGACCGCGTCCACCGCATCTGGCGATGGGCGTTCATCGCCTATGCGATTGCGCTGACGATCGCGACGCACTGGCCGCGGTTGAAGCTGCCGCCGGCTGCGCCGTCGGACAAGTCGATTCATCTCTTCGCGTTCGGCGTGCTGACGCTGTTGCTGTGGCAAACGCAATGGCTTCGGTCGCGCTGGCTGGTGATGCTGGTGGCGAGCGCGTGGGGAGCGGTGGATGAAGTTTCGCAGGCGATGCCGGGACTCGGCCGCACGGTGACGCACCACGACGCGATCGCGAACCTGTTGGGCGTTGTGAGCGCGAGCGCGATGCTGTGGGCGCTGGCGCCGGTGGGGGGGCCGGCGAACCGAGCGCGCTTCGCGATGCTTCGACACGCCTTCGGGTCGATCTTCGCGCAGTGGCGCTCGTGGGTGACGGTGGGTCTGCTGGCGCTGGCCTGCGCGCTGCCCGTGGTGCTGGTGTGGCGCACGTTGCAGCCGACGGGCCTTGCCGGGCCGATCATCATCGCGCTGGCGGCGTGGGCGATGGCGAC
>CAZLDF010000120.1:0-3096 GCA_964558095.1 uncultured Isosphaeraceae bacterium
GGCTTGCAGCCCCCGCCGCGGCGTCCCCCTCCTCCCTATTGCCTATTGCCTGTTCCCTATTGCCTGCCCTCACCATTGCCCATTCCCCATTGCCTTCCGATGGCTTCAACTGGGCCATCATCGGCGACCCCGGCAACGCCCCCTACGACGGCCGCTTCTTCGATCCCGAAATCGGCGAGAACACGCAGAACCGCGGCCGCGTGGATTACGTCTACCGCATCACGCGCACCGAAGTCACCAGCGAGCAGTGGCTCCCCTTCGTCAACCAGTTCGCGCAGCAGGCGGAAGTGCCCTTCTCATTCGGCCGGCCGTCGCACTCGGGGCTGGAGCCCCTGGGCGGCCCGCCGGGCCGCTACAGGCTCGATCCCGATATCCCCAACGCCGGCCGCGTCGCCGTCGAGGGGATCACGTGGTTCGAGTCCGCCATGTTCTGCAACTGGCTGCACAACGGAAAGCCCACGGACATCGCCGACGTCATGCACGGCGCCTACGACCTGCTCGATGACGAGGGAGAGCTCATCCTCGATGCGCATCGGGCGCCCGGCGCAACCTACTTCATCCCCACGCTCGATGAGTGGATGAAAGCCGCGCACTGGGATCCGCAGCGCTTCGGCGAGGACGATGGCGGCTGGTGGAAGTACCCGCACCAGTCGGATGACCCCCCGATCACCGGCCTCCCCGGCGTCGGCGAGACCAGCGCCGGCCTCAGCCTCCCCAACAGCGAGGAATGGGAGATCCCGACGGGCTCGTACGTCGATGTTCAGTCGCCGTGGGGGCTGTGGGACGTGTCGGGCTCGGCGAGCGAGTGGCTGGAGGAATTCATTCCCTTTGGCCAGGTTGGCCTCCGAGGTCGCAAGGGTAGCGAAGTCACATCGTCTATCCCAGCGATTCTGGATCTCGTTGGCGTCTTCAGCGAGAGTTTTCCCGTAGCGAGAGCTGAAGGGCTTCGAATTGCATCGGCGATTCCTTGCCCAAGCGCCGCAGGGTTGGCATTGACGTGTTTCGCGTTCCTGCACCCTAGAAAGCGAGGTACCACATGACGGCGGGAAGGATTATGCTGACGGCAGTTTTCGGATGCCTTTTGCTCCAGGGCCAGGCAGTTGCCCAAGACGAGATCACTGTCGAGATCTACAACGATTCCGGATCGCTGTTGAGTTCGACCTTGTTCGACACCAACGATCCCATCTCGCTGAGTGGATTGGCGAACAGCGTCGGGCGCATTAACGTCTTCTCGACAGACGAGGAAGTGGATGCGGATATCGGCGTCATCACGCTTGAAGGAACGTGGACCGACCAGATTGATCTGATCATCGGCGAGGAGACCGTGCCGTCGATTGTTCAGCAATCGAGATCGTACGGGCGTCACTGGGCGGGTCTGTCGGTTCCCTTCGACAAGCCCGTGCGGTTCCAAGGCCGCATCTCCGGAGATGTCATAGGCGCCGTTCGCTGCACCAACTTCCGGCGCATCGATGTGGGCGGCGATGTGGGCGGAAACCTGCGCGGCGTCCTGAACGGTCCAGTTGTTGTCACAGCCGACGGCGATGTGCTTGCTGGCAGGACCATCGAGAACATCGCGGGGTCAGAGACGATGTCAGTCTTGATCGCAGGCGACGTCGTCGGCAGCATCCAAGCGACGGCAGGAGGGATTGGCACGGTACAGATTGTCGGCGCCCTCACGGGTTCTATCTTGGCGGAATCCGATATGGACGAGATCATTATTCTCGAAAACGCTGGCTCCTCGGTGACGGCGGCGACGATTGAAGCTGGTGGTGAAATTGGCAGCATCAGAGTCGATGGGCACGTCTGGGCCGACATCAGCGTGAACGGCGGCGAGCCGGTTGACGAGAACGACGAAGCCGCCGACCTGCCCCGCCTCGAGATCTTCAACGTCGGCGGCGATCTTGACGGCACGTTCATCGGCCCCAGCATCAGCAACCTGAACGTCGGCGGCGACCTCCATGCCGACCTCACCGTCGGCCTCGTCCGCCACGGCTTCTTGGGCGACGACGAATGGCGGATCAACGGCTCCTTCAAAAACGACGCCGTCATCGAGACCCGCGGCAAGGTCGTCACAGTCCCGCCGCCGCCCACAGGCGAGGTCAGATCCTGGGGTCTGCGCGGCCCCGTTGTGTTCAACAATGCCTTCGATGGGAGCGAGTGGGAGGAGGGCGCCATCGTGAGGGTGTACATCGTCGGGACAAGCGATCCGGAGGAGTTCATCACGCTCACAGGTCCGGATTACACCAACAACCCCTACACGCACGAGGACGAGTCCGAGGGCTTCGGCGGCGGCGCCGTCGGCGTCGCTTCCTTTGCCCTGCACGACGAGGGATGCGCGCCGCAGAACGGCGCCGTCGAGATGCTCGGCGTCGGCGTGCTGAAACTCCCCAATCTGCCCGACCTTGCGCCAATGTCCATGGAGCCGATCAACGCGCCGGTCGTGCTGCACCACAGGGGGCCGGTCGCGTGGGACGGCGCCGCGGGCAGTTCGCCCGTCAAAATCGAGCGCCGGCGCATCGGGATGTCGAACTGGCATGACATCACCGATGCCTTCGACCCTGCGCTCCGCTGGGCAGGGCTCCAGGTCACGCTCAAGGAGGATGCGACGCAATGCGGCGGCGACGTGGGGTTCCACAGGGGCTTCGACTACCGGATCACGCCTTTCCGCACCGGCGACGACGCCCTGCGCTGCCGCGATGTGACGACCGAGCCGCTGATCGCGCACGATGTCACGGGCGGCTACACATATGCGTTCAGAGTTGACGATCTGGGATGCCCGTGGGATCTCGACGCCGATGGCGAGGTCGGCTCCGACGATCTCGCCCTGCTCCTCGGCGCATAGGACGATTGTCCATCGTTGCCATGCGTCTGCCTCGCGGATTTCACCGATGACGATGAGGTCAACTCGTCCGACCTGGGCCAGATGCTCGGCGCGTGGGGCCCATGCCCGGGAACCGAATCCCTCATGGGCGGCGGCCTCCCGCCCGTCGTCGAGCACTACGAGTTCGAGAGCGTCGAGGACTACATGAACTGGCTCAACTCGCTCAGCGAGTCGGAACTCATCGACCACATCGTCGAAGTCATCGAATGGCTCAC
>CAZLDF010000121.1:0-5808 GCA_964558095.1 uncultured Isosphaeraceae bacterium
CGAGAGGGGGGGGCGAGCCGAGATAGGTCAGGAAGAGGTTGCCCTGGCTGTCAAACGCCATCGACGGGTCGCCGCCGGCGCACCAGTTTGCGGGCACGGTCGCGTTGAGTACTTGCCCGATGCTGGCTCCGCCGTCGAATGACACTTGGATCGTGAGGAACTGCGCCACCGCGACGACTTGCGGGTTGTTGGGGTCGATCGCGATCGTCGGTTCCCAGCTCATGCCGAGGCAGGAGTCGTTGCCGGGCGCGAGCATCTGAGCGGGCACCTCCCGCCGCAAGGGTTCCTGCACGGGATTGCGGCGGATGTCATCGACATCGTGCCACATCTGCTCTTGCAGAAACAGAACGACCTCGTCCGCGGTCTGGAACTCCGGCCTTTCACCCGCCCCGAGTGCGCCGCTGGACGTTGCCCCGCCGACCAGAAGAACCGCGAGCAGTGCGCAGTACATCGTCTTCATTGATCCGTCTCCCATCACCGACTGCGACAGGAGCCCGCTCGCAGCGACGAGCCGAACACCTGTGGCGGCCAGGCGGCCTCCAGAGTACGGCGGGGCGATGCGATGTCAAGAACATTTCGCCCAATCACCGCAGATGGATGAGAAGGAGAGAAGAGGGTGCAACGACCGCAATCGACGGTCATTGTCGAGGCGCGCACCCCTTCGAGTTGTGTGTGCCGCTGCCCGCCGATCGAGCGGCGCTCACGTCAGCGCCAGTTTCGCCTGCTCGAGCGCCTGCCTGGTGTCGCGGCGAACCTGGTTGAGAATCTCCTGCACGCGCTGTGCGGAAACATCCAGCACCGCGCTGATCTCCATCGTGGTCAGGCACTCGGCATAATGAAGCATGAGAACGTTTCGCTGCAGTTGGTTGAGGCCTCGCACGAATTGTCGGGCGAACTCGACGTTGCATCCCTGCATTCCGAACACTCCTTTGTTCGTAGGGTCGAGAGCGCTTTCCTGCCGGCGACAGCATACCACACATTCGCCATTCGCCGTCAAGCGCGAGCCGCCTATCGGCTGGAATGAACGAATCGCTCCAGCGCCGCGGCGGGTGATTTTGGATCGCGCGGGGCGAGACGTCGATGGCAGATCGCATGCCGCAAGCGCTGGTGGTGACCCGCGGCGCAGGGGCGAGGGAGTGTCCGCAACTTTTGCGCTTCGCTATGCTTTGCCAACGTGACCGCGACGAACCATTTGCTCACCGCCGGTGCACGATCCATCCAGAGCCTCGCGCCAACGGTCCTGCGTTTGGCCGGCACGGAAACCGAAGCGCGCGCGCTGCTCCGTCTGGCCGCCCGCGCGCGTCGGCGAGGCTATTTCACGCCAGGCGAGGACGACGCCGTCCGCGCTCGATTCGCCCAGTACCTCACCGCGCGCGAAGGACTGCGCCAGACAATCCACGAACTCGCGCCGCTCGCCGAGCAGTACCAATCCGCGCCGGATCGCGAAGGCCAGCTCCGCGGCTTTTTGCTCGGATACACCGCGGCGTGTCTGCTCGTGCATGGCGGGCGGCACTTGATCGAGCAATGGTCAGCCGATGCAATCATCCGGCGAAAACTCGACGAGGCCGAGCCGCGATATCGCATCCCGCGCAAGCAGTACACCGCCATCTACCGCGGCGTGACCAGCCCGATCAACGCCTGGCGGCTTCGATTGGCCCGTCGATACGCCCAGGCGCATCGAGATGAACTGGGCGACCTGCGAAGCGACCCGCAGTTCGGACCGATCGTCGAATTCCTGGATGCCGCCGAGCCGTCGATTGCCGTCTCCAGAGCTCGATAACTCCTCGGACGGCAGGGGTTTCGCCGGCACAGCTTTCGTCGCCGGCGGGCGTCGGCGTGGCACCGGGTCATGTTCCAGTTGCTCGAAGTCTCCGGGCGAATCGTCGCCGAGATGCGGGCGCCCTGGCACACGATCAATCGCGCCGATGCCGTGCGAGACGAGCTGGCGAAACTCCTTCAGCCCGGCGACGTGATCGTCACGCGCCACGATCAGGCGATGAGCAATCTCTTTCTGCCTGGCTACTGGCCGCACACGTCGCTGTACGTCGGCCAACGCGAGCTGGCGATCGCGCGCGGCATCCGTCTGGATGATGAGCGATTGAGCCGCTGGACCGGAGACCGGTGCGTGCTGGAAGCGCGCAAGGACGGCGTGCTGCTGCGCCCGCTGCACGACACGCTCGCGGTCGATGCCGTGGCGGTGCTGCGACCGCGACTTGCCCCGCCCCAGATGAACATCGCGTTGCAGCGCATCCTCGAACACGAAGGCAAGCTCTACAACTTCGATTTCGATTTCTTCCGCTCCGACCGGCTGGTGTGCACGGAAGTGATCTACCGCGCGTTCGACGGCCTGGGCGGCATCAAATTCAAGCTGGTTCGCCGGCAGAGCCGCCTGACGCTGGCCGCGGAGGACATCGTGCGGATGGCGCTGCCGGGGCGGGGTTTCGACGCGGTTGCGCTGTACGGAGCGCCGACGTGCGAAACGCAGCTTCTCCAGGGCGCCGAGGCCGCCAGAGCTCTCGATTGTCTGTCCGCATTTCGTGAAATCTCGTGAACCCCCCGGCTCAAGCGCTGCCATACACTTGATCATCACGCATGACCACCTTTGCCTACATCGCGCGCGATCAGGCCGGGCAGCGGATCACCGGCCGGCTGGCGGCGGCGAACGAGCAGACCGTGCTGGCGGAGCTGCACTCGCGGCAGCTTGCGCCGGTGAAGGTCGAGCCGGTGCGCGAAGCGCAGCAATTGCGCCGACGCGTGTCATCGCGGCGTCTGGCGCGGGCTTATCAGCAGCTCGCCGACCTCGAGCGCGCGGGCGTGCCGCTGCTTCGAGCGCTTCGGCTGCTGGGGCGGGGCAAGTCCGATCCCCGGCTGGCGGAGGTGTTCACGAAGATCGCCGACGCCGTCGCTGATGGTTCGCCGCTGGCGGATGCGATGGCGATGCACGAAGAAGTGTTTCCGTCGATTCAGATCGCGATGGTGCGCGCGGGCGAGCGCGGCGGGTTCCTCGACGCCGTGCTGACGCGCATGGGCCAGTTCCTTGAGCACCAGGCGGAAATGCGCAGCCGGGTGTTGGGAAACTTGTTCTATCCGGCGCTCTTGCTGGTGGTGGGATTGGTGATCGTGATCGTGGCGCTGGTAGTATTCGTGCCGCAGTTCGCGGATTTTTACACGCGGATGGAGTTGCCGCTGCCGACGAAGATCCTGCTCGCGGCGTCGAACGTATTGATTCATCACTGGTTCTGGCTGTTGGTCGCGCTCGCCGCGCTCGGCGGAGTGTTCATGTGGGCGCGGCGGCAAACAGAGTTTCGTCGAACACTCGCGGCGTGGTCGCTGCGCATTCCCGTGTTCGGGAAGCTGGTGCAGGGGTTGGCGGTGGGGCGGTTCACGCGCATCCTCGGCACGCTGCTGGCCAACGGCATTCCGATGCTGTCGGCGATGCAGATCAGCCGCGACGCCGCGGGCAACGTCCTCCTGGCTGAGGCGATCGACGACGCGACCGACGCGGTTCGCGCGGGTGAGACGCTCGCCGGGCCGCTGGCGGAATCGGGCCTGTTCGACGACGACGTGCTGGAGATGATCGCGGTGGGCGAATCGGCCAACAACCTGCCGGAGGTGCTCTTGAACATCGCCCAGACGATCGAAAAGCGGGTGGACCGCATCCTGGGCCTGCTGATTCGGTTGATGGAACCGGCCCTGCTGATGCTGCTGGGCGGGATGGTGTTCTTTATTTTCGTCGCGCTGATCGTTCCGATGTTGCAGATGAGCCGGGCGATGTAGGATGAGCGGGTGAATTGATGCACGCCGGACGTGAGGCTTCGAACGTCCGGGTCAATTTGGTGATTTGGTGATCTTGTGATCGGTCGTCGATGGCGCAACGCCGATTTTGACATTTTGACATTTGGACTTTTTCTCCGAGGCATGATCCATGCAACGCGCACACGACAATGAACGGACGATTCTTCGCCGCGGCATGACGCTGATCGAACTGCTGATCGTCATCGCGATCCTCGTCGCGATCGGCGGCCTGCTGGTGGTCAACATCATGCCCCAGCGCGAGAAAGCCATGATCGATCTGCAGCGGGCGGACTTTCAGAGAATCGACAGCGCGATGAAGCTCTTCCAGATCAACATGAATCGCTATCCCACCGAGGAAGAGGGGCTGCTCGCCCTGACGCGCAAGGATGCGCTGGAAGACGAGGAAGAGGCGACGAACTGGAACGGCCCGTATCTCGAAGCGTCCGCGCTCAAGGACAAGTGGGACAACGACATCGTCTATCGCAATCCCAGCGAAGAGCTCGGCGAGGGCAGCTACGATCTCGTCTCCTTCGGCCCCGACGGCGAAGAGGACACCGACGACGACATCACCAACCACGATAGCCTGCGTGATGAATCGGGTGAAATCAGCGAGGACGACATCGCCCTGCCGCCGGAAGAATGAAGAAAACCACGCAGGCACGGAGACACGGAGAAGACGGATCGAAATGTCAAAACGTCAAGACGTCAAGACGTCAAAATGTCATAATGTCAAAGAGTCGCACGACAACAAGTCGGAATATGGCGGTGGATGCAGCTCGAACCTGCCGTTGCTCGCGACTCATGGACTTCCCGCTTAGGCCTTTTTGACATTTTGACATTTTGACGTTTTCTCCTCCGTGTCTCCGTGTCTCCGTGCCTCCGTGGTTGCATTTTCGCGAAGCGCACCCATGACACGCCGCGGTTTGACGCTGCTGGAACTGCTGATCGTGCTTGGCCTGCTCCTGGCCATCGGCGCGATCGCCCTGCCTTCGCTGCGGAGTCTGCTCGCACGGCAATCGTTCGAGGCCGCGGTCGAACGCGCGCAGCAGCAACTGCTCATGGCGCGGGCGCACGCGCAGGTGACGGGCAAGCCCGTCGAGGTCGTCTATCGCGCCGAGTCGCGCACGATCGAGGCGAGGCTGTTTCTCATCGATGAAGGCGAGGGACCAGTTGAACGGGAATCGCTCGATCGCGCGAGCGGCGACCATGACGGCGATGACATCGCGCGGGGAGCGGAGGTTGAAGGCGCGATTCTCGAGCCCTGGGCCGTCATCGACCTGCCGCGCGGCGTGAAGCTGTCGCGAGAAGCGCCCGATGCGGCCGTCGAACTCGCCGAGTCGCAAGGGGACGACGCGGCGAAAGCGAACCTGATCGAACTTGCTGGCGATGCGGCCTCGTCGCGGCTTTTGGATTCGATGGAGTCGGCCGAGGAAGACCCGCTTCGCCTGGCGGTGCTGCTTCCAGACGGCACGGCGATGCTGACCAACGAGCTCTGGATCGCGGACGAGGACGGGCGATTCGGGCGATTGATCGTCAATCCGTGGACCGGCGCGGCGACGTTCGAATCGTTGCCGCCGCCGGGTTCTGCGCCGCAGGCCGAAGAAGTCGCGGAGGCCGATGGCGAACTGCCGAGCGAAGACGCGGCGGACCCTTCGCGGCCCCCCCCTCCGACGGCAACGCGCGATGAAGCGGATGAAAGCGAAGATGACGAACTGAGCGGCGGCGCGCCCAGGAGGCAGTCGCCATGAGGTCGCGTGCGACCAGGACAGAGCAGCGGCGGCGGCGCGGAGTTCGTCGCGGCGGCGTGCTCCTGGAAGTGTTGATCGCGACGGGGCTGTTCATCGGCGCCGCCGCGTTCGCTCTGGGAGCTTCCAAGCAGGCGCTCGGAACGCTCCAGCGCAATCAGCGGACGCTGGCGGCGCTCGATCTCGCGCGGTCGAAGCTGGCGCAACTCGAAGCGGGGCTGATCAGCCTGGAAGAGCTTCGCACCGGCCGAATCGACGAGGTCGGGTC
>CAZLDF010000122.1:0-5984 GCA_964558095.1 uncultured Isosphaeraceae bacterium
TCGATGCCATAGGCCTGACGCAAGCGGCGGACGGCTTCTTCGAGGTTGCCCAGTTCTTCGTTGAACTGTGCCGCGAGGATGTACGGCTCGGCGGATCGGCCCTCGTCGAGCGCGATCGCGGTGTCAAGCGCCACCTTCGTCGAATCCGGGTCGCCCATGAGCATCGCATACTTCGCCAGACGGTGCCACGCCCGAACGGTCTGCAGCGATTCCGCCCGCTGGCGAACGAAGGCGAAGAGTTGATCGGCGTCGTGTGTCTCAAACATCGCCTGGGCGAGCGCGTCGGCGATGTCTTCGTTCTGCGGCTTGCGGGTGTGCGCGATCTCCAGCGCCCGCCGCGCTTCCACCGGGTGTCCAAGCTGAAGGTAGCAGATGCCCAGCCGGTACTGCGCTTCCCAGTCGCCGGGATAGCGTTCGACGATCGGCTGGTAATGCTCGGCAGCGACGAGATATTCGCCGCGCTCGAAGTTCCACTGCGCGACGGCGCGATGCTGCTCGACGGGACGCTGCGAAGCGCAGCCGCCCAGCGCAAGCAAGCCAAGGCAGGCGAGGACGGTCGCGAGCTGCGCGAACGATTCGGGACGAGACTTCGACGGCTTCTGCTTCATCATCATGACGATTTCTCCGGTCATCCGTGCCCATAGCAGGGGTCTGTCGGCTGCATGATACACCGCGGGAAGGGCCGCGGGGCCGGCGCGCTCGCCGCGCGTAGGATTGTCCACAACACCCTTCGGACACTTCGGCCATGCGCGATCCATCGGCCCACTTTGAAACCGTCCAGCCCCGGCCCACCGTGCTTCTCCAGCACGACCTGCCCGACGGCGCCAGCCACGTGGACTGGATGATCGCCCGCGACTGCGGCCCAAGCTCGCTCCTGCGGACCTTTCGCTGCCCGCTCCGCATCGACGGCCTCGCCTCGGGTCAGGCGATCGAAATCGAGGCGATCGGCGACCACCGCAGGGCCTATCTGGATTACGAAGGCCCCATCTCGGGCGATCGCGGCTGGGTTCGAAGACTTCGGCGAGGCGTCGTCACGGTGCAGCCGCCGGTTGATCTCGTCAGCGGCGCGCTGGAGTTGACGGTGACCTGGCAGCCGGAGCACGACGGCCCCGACGGTTCGCATTGCGTCCAGCAGCAACTGCAACTACGGTGCGGGCGCCGCGGCCGGTGGATCGTGCGGCGAGTGCCCGCCGCGGCTTTGGTTGTGCGACAATAGGGCGGCCCGTCGATTCGCCGGATCGACGGCCGATGCGGGGATAGTGTGCGAAACGCAGGTGCGAGGAGCGGCAACATGACCGAGCAACGCGACATCAGCGGTTCGAAGAAGATCCAGCACTCGCAGCCGGGATTCGGCGCGCGGCCCTCGACGGGGCCTTCGGTCTCGGGCGCGCCGGCGGCTCAGCCCGCCACGGGTACCTCGCATCCTCCGATGCCGACGCCCACGCCGCGCGCTGAAACCGCCGCCGTGCCGCGCACGAACGACACGCTGCCCGTCGCCGAGGCGCAGGGCCTGACCACCGGCGGGAGCAAGATTCGCACCCTGGGGCAGATGAAGAGGCACGAAGACGAGTGGAACCGCACGCCCAACGTCACCGGCCAGGGCGCCATCCACGTCCGCACGTTTCACGCCAAGCTCACCGAGGACGCGTTGCGATACATGGACCAGACGATCAATGAATGGCTCGATGCGCATCCGCAATACGAGGTGAAGTTCGTCAACGCTGCGGTCGGCACACTGACCGGCAAGCTGAAGGAACCGGCGCTGATCTGCCAGGTGTGGGTGTAACGAGGCTTGGAGATTTCGAGCGCCTGAGGCGACGGCCAGACAGGCCTCGGATTCGCGATGAATTCGCTTTGCGCGTTACACTGCGCGCATGCAGGCGTTCCACGCGACGACGATACTGAGCGTGCGTCGAGGCGACCACGTCGCCGTCGCGGGCGACGGGCAGGTGTCGCTGGGCAACACCATCGCGAAGGCCGACGCGGTGAAGGTGCGCCGGTTGCCGGAAATGGGCGCGGGCCACGGCGGGGTGCTCGTGGGGTTCGCCGGCTCGGCCGCCGACGCGTTCGCGCTGCTCGAGCGGTTCGAAACCAAACTCAAGGACTCGCCGACGAACCTGCTGCGCGCCTCGATCGAGCTGGCGAAGCTTTGGCGCACCGACCGCGCGCTGCGCCGGCTGGAGTCGCTGCTCGTCGTCGCCGATCGCGGAACGACGCTGATGATCTCCGGCCAGGGCGACGTGATCGAGCCGTCCGACGGCGTGTGCGCGATCGGTTCGGGCGGCAGTTTCGCGCTGGCGGCGGCGCGGGCGCTGCTGCGCCACACCGAGCTCGCGCCGGCGGACCTCTGCCGCGAAGCGCTCTCCATCGCCGGCGAAATCTGCGTGTACACCAACACCAACATCACCGTCCTCGACTTGCAGACGCCCGATAAGGTCGGCTGAGGCGCGGCAGTCCGCAGTGGCACGAACGTCTCCCCCGTGCGTTCGACGGTGGTACGGGCGTCTCGCCCGTGAGGCAAAGCAGAAAGGCGCAGGGAAATTGCCTCCAGCGTATGCGACTTCATGCCGCCACATCAGCCGCTTTGGGAATTTCTTCACGATCAGTCTTAACCGATTGGAACCGAACGGTGTTTTCTCGCGCGGTTCTCGGACCCAGCCATGAATCCCGCCGCGCCCGAAGCCGATTCCATTGTTGCGTATGCCGAAATGGCTCAAGCAACTTCAGGATCGAGTGCTCGGCGAGTCGCCCCAGCGCGAAGCGGTGCGGCGACGACTCGAGGAAGCCCAGCAATCGCGCACGCGCGTCGATCTCACCCTGCTCAAGCCCGACGGCGAGCAACGCGATGAGCGACATCCCGTCACCACCATCGAGCAGGTGCGCGACGAGGACGTCATCATCAGCCAGCCCATGATCCACGGCCGCAAGCTGCCGCTGGCCACCAATGAACTCGTGCGCCTGACGCTCGTCACGGCCTCGGGGGCGGTCCTCACCGGCCAGACAAAGTGCCTCGGCCGGTTCAGGATGCAATCGGGCGGCGAAGCGCCGTTCTACGGCTTCCGCGTCGAGTTCCCCGACACGCTGCACATCGACGAGCGCCGAACCGAACAGCGCCGCAGCATTCCGCCCGAATGCTCGCCGCAGTGCGAGCTTCGCACGCTCGAAGGCGCGATGCCGATTCACGGCATGGTCGAGAACATGTCCACCGGCGGCCTGCGCCTGCGTTGCCGCAACGCCGGCGACAAGCTCGCGCTCGGACAGGTCGCCTACGTCGATCTCGAACTTGAAGGAGCGAGCAGCCCCTTCAGCGCGACGGTCCGAGTCTGCAGCGTCGAGCCCATCGGCGAAGACGCCGAGGCGCGATTCGTCAGCGTCGCCTTCGATCAGCCCCAGACCGCGCTCGAAGAATACATCGCGCTCATCGACCGCTGCCGGCGCACTGCCTGCGCCGCGTGATTTATTTTGCGATTTGGTGATTGGGCAATTGAGTGATTCAAGTGCCTGACAATGGTCACGTCAACCACCAAATCACCAAATCGCCAAATCACCAGATGAGTCTCATTTTCCCTGTTCCGCCGCGTCATCGCGCCGGCCGCTGTGGTGATAGCTCTTTCGTCGCCGGGCGTAATCTTCGGGCGAAACCGGCAACTGCGGCGCTTCGCCCCGCTCATATTGCTGATGAAGCTTGCCCAGGAACGGAATGCACCAGCCGCAACCCGTCCCCGCGCCCAGGCAATCACACAATTGCGAGGGCACCGTCGGCTGCACCCGATTCATGTAATTGACGAGCTTGCGCAGGGAGACGTGGTGGCACACGCACACATCGTCATCAGGGTCCATGCGGAAGTGTAGCCGCGACGATCGCG
The DNA here is from genome assembly GCA_964558095.1 of uncultured Isosphaeraceae bacterium. Taxonomy (GTDB): domain Bacteria; phylum Planctomycetota; class Phycisphaerae; order Phycisphaerales; family SM1A02; genus CAZLDF01. Next base: position 3,867 of record CAZLDF010000122.1, read on the forward strand.
TCGCGAACGCGACAGCCGACTGATTTATGCGCTCACTCGCGAGGGATCGGCACGAAATCGACGAGATCGCTGCCTTGACCGATCGCGCACCATTGGAGGTTCGGATCGATCGCCAGCGCGAACACGTCGCCGGTTCCGACGCCTTCGATCGTCGGCCCGATGGGCTGCTGCGCCGAGAGGTCGAACACGTGCAGTCCTTCGCTCGAAGCGGCGCACAACACCCGGCCGTCGAGGTCGAACGCGACGGATGAAATGTCCGCGGGTGAAATCTCGAATTCATGGGGCGGTTGCCAGTCGGCGGCGAGATCGAAAACGGCCCCCTGGCCATCGCGCAGCACCGCGAGCAGCCGCTCATCGGTTTCGAGAAACGCCACGCCGAGTATCTCCCGGCCATCGATGTCGAATTGGCGCGCCGGCTCGCCCGTGCTTGCGTTCCACACGCAAAGCCGCCCGCGAAGCGAGCCGCCGGCGATCAACGAACCGCTTCGACTGAACGCGATCGCCCGCATCGCGCCGGTCGTGCCGCGAAGCGTTCGCGGCGGGGCGTCGATGTCCGACCACACGCGCACGGTCATATCGGCGCACGCGATCGCGAACTGGTCGGGAATCGCGCCCACCGCGATGGCGAACACTTCGCCCGCATCATGATGGATGCGCTTGACGAGTTGCCCGTCGGCGGCGTTGATGATGACGATCTGGCCGTCATTGCCCGCGGAAACGACGAAGTCGCCGTCGCGCGTGAATGCGACGGCGGAAACCACGGCGTCGTGGTCGCCGGTGGTGACGAGCGACCGGCGCCGATCGGGCTCGTAGATGACGACGCGGTTCTCGCCGCTGGTTCCGCACACGATGCGCTTGCCCTGCGCGTCGAACGCGAGCGATGCGGCGGGCCCGGCGCCGGTCTGCCAGCTTACAACGCGCCGCAGCGGCGGCGAGCTTCGCAGCGTCTGCGCCGGCGAGCCGCCGAAGCCACCGTGATCTCGCGCCGCCTCGGCGCTCGGCGAGCTTTCGGCGGGCCGCAGCGGCGGCGCGGCGCTCGCGGCGACGCCGGCCTTCCCGCCGATCTCGCCCGGCCGCGACCACACACGCTCGTACACCACGATCCCGGACGCCAGCGCCATGATAAACACGACAATGCACGTCGCAATCAGCGGCGTGCGATGGCGCCGCGCGAACAGTCGGGCGCGATAGGCAGCGCTCGGCAGGCGCGCATGGATCGGCGACTTGCCGAGATAGCGCACGATGTCGCGGCCAAGACTCGCCGCGTCCTTGTAACGCCGCGCCGGGTCTTTCTCCATCGCCTTGAGGATGATGGTTTCGAGGTCGCCGCGAAGCTCGCTGCGGATCGTCGATGGCTTGGGAGGGGCCTGCTCGCGGATGATCTGCACCGCCTTGAGCACGGGCAGGCCTTCAAGGTCGCAGGGCAGGCGCCCCGTGAGCAGTTTGTAGAGGATCACGCCTAGCGCATAGACGTCGCATCGGGCATCGATGTCGCGCGTCTGCGTATCGACCTGTTCGGGCGCCATGTACTGGACCGTGCCGATGATGCGCCCCGCCTCGGTGACCATTGTGTGCTCGGACACTTCGATTTCGATCGCGCGTGCGATGCCGAAGTCGATGACCTTCGGCTGGCCTTCGCGATTGATGAGAATATTGCTGGGTTTGAGGTCGCGATGGATGACGCGGCGCTGGTGGCCGTGGCCGATCGCGGCGCAGACGTGGACGAAGAGTTTGAGTTTGGCTTCGAGCGAAAGCTGCTTCTCGGCGGCGTACTCGAGGATGGTCTTCGCGCCGTCGATGTATTCCATCGTGAACCACGGGACTCTTCCGCTGCCCGCCCCCCCCGTTGGCGCGTGCGGGTCTTCGTGCACGCCGGCGTCGAAGACGTGTGCGATGTTGGGATGCTGGAGCTTGCCGAGGATTTCGATTTCGCGCTTGAAGCGACGCAGCGCGACCTCGGCCCGCGGCCCGCTGTGCATGACCTTGAGCGCGACGATGCGCCGCGGCTGCTTCTGCATCGCCGCGAAAACCGTCGCCATCCCGCCGGAGCCGATGACGCGCTGAATGCGATAGCCGCCGATCTCCGTCGGCTGCGGCTGGGGCGTGGGCGCATCGTTG
>CAZLDF010000123.1:0-6407 GCA_964558095.1 uncultured Isosphaeraceae bacterium
TGCTCGACCGCCTGCCGCTGGGCCACACGCTGGTGGGGGGGCTGTGAAGTCGGCGACGGCTATTCCGCGGTCGCCGGCGCGAGGCGAAGTCGCGCTCGACGTCGAACGCATTCGCCGCGACTTTCCCATTCTCCATCGCACGGTCCACGGCAAGCCGCTGGCTTATCTTGACAACGCGGCCACTTCGCAGAAACCGCAACAGGTCATCGACCGCCTCGATCAGTATTACACGTCGGAAAACGCGAACATCCACCGCGGCGTGCACACGCTGAGCGTCACCGCGACGGATGCGTACGAACTCGCCCGCCGCCGCGCACAGCAGTTTCTCAATGCTTCACGCGTCGAAGAGATCATCTTCGTCCGCGGCACGACCGAGGCGATCAACCTCGTCGCGCAGACGTGGGGCCGGACGAACATCGGCAAGGGCGATGAAATCATCATCTCCACGCTCGAACACCACTCGAACATCGTGCCCTGGCAGATTCTCTGCGAGCAGACGGGCGCGAAGCTTCGCGTCGTGCCGATCAACGATCGGGGCGAATTCATGCTCGACGCGTACGAGAAGCTGTTCACGCCGCGCACGAAGCTCGTCGCGACCGCGCATATCTCCAACGCGCTCGGCACGATCTGCCCGGTGAAGGACATCATCCGCATCGCGCACGAGCGCGGCGTGGCGGTGCTGCTCGACGGCGCGCAGGCCGCGCCGCACATGCCGATCGACGTGCAGGAACTCGATGCCGATTTCTACGCGATCTCCGGTCACAAGATGTTCGGCCCGACGGGCATCGGCGTGCTCTATGGCAGGCACGAGTTGCTCGACGCCATGCCGCCGTACCAGGGCGGCGGAGAGATGATCTTGTCGGTCACGTTCGAGAAGACGACGTACAACAAGGTGCCGCACAAGTTCGAAGCGGGCACGCCGGACATCGCCGGCGCGATCGGGCTCGGCGCTGCAATCGACTATCTCAATCGCATCGGCATGGAGAACATCGCCGCCTACGAGCGCGAGCTGCTCGTATATGCGACGCTGCGGCTGAGCGAAGTGCCGGACCTTCGCCTGATCGGCACGGCGAAGGAAAAAGCGGCGGTGCTGTCGTTCATCATCGGCGACATCCATCCGCACGATGTCGGCACGATTCTCGATCAGGACGGCATCGCGGTGCGCACAGGCCACCACTGCGCGCAGCCCGTCATCGATCGTTTCGGCCTTCCCGCGACGATTCGCGCATCGCTCGCGTTCTACAACACACGAAGCGAAATCGACGCCCTCGTCGGTTCGCTCCACAAGGCGAGGGAGATATTCGGCTGACATGCAGCAGCTTGCCGAGCTTTACCAGGAACTGATCCTCGATCACAACCGCAGCCCGCACAACTGCGGCCGCCTCGAGCGCGCCACGCATCACGCCGAGGGCTACAACCCGCTCTGCGGCGATCGTGTGTTCATTTCGCTGGATGTCGATGAACGCGGCGTGGTACGCGATGTGCGGTTCGAAGGCAAGGGCTGCGCCATCTCGACGGCGTCCGCTTCGTTGATGACCGATGCCGTAAAGGGGCGCTCGATCGAAGAGATCGAGAAGCTCTTCGGCGAATTCCAGCGCCTCGTCACGACCGACGATACCGACGCCGATGAAGCCGCTGAGTCGCTGGGAAAGCTCGCCGCGCTGGCGGGCGTGCGGAAGTACCCGGTGCGCGTCAAGTGCGCGACGCTCGCATGGCACACGCTCCTGGCGGCGGTCGAACATCCGGGCGACGTGGTATCGACGGAGTGAATGATGACCGAGACGCCGGGTGAACGAAACGCGCGTGCAGCGGACGAAATCCGTCAGGCAATTATCGACGCGCTGCGAACCGTGTTCGACCCGGAGATTCCCGTCAACATCCACGAGCTCGGCCTCATCTACGAGCTGAACGTTTCGCCGGCCGGCGACGCAAACATCGTGATGACCCTGACGACGCCCAATTGCCCGATGGCGGAGCAGATCGTCCAGCAGGTCAAGTCGAAGGCCGCGGCGGTTGAGGGCGTGCGCGATGTCACGCTCGACCTGGTCTGGGAGCCGCCGTGGAACGCGGACATGATGTCTGAGGCGGCGAAACTGGAGTTGGAATTCACCGGTCACACTGGCCCCGCGCACCTGCGCAAGGACCCGTTCACTTCGCTGACTGTGAAGCGAAGGGAGAATCAGCAGCGGCGCTGACCCGACCCTCGCGCGCTGGTCAAGAAATGGGGCCGATTGTTCGCTGGCATGGAGCCTTCGGCACACGGGCGAGACGCCCGTGCCACTGCTTGCTCGCGCTTCACTGCACCGATGTGTGGCGCACCACGGCGCCCTCGGCGAGGAAGATGACGTCCTCGGCGATGTTGGTGGCGATGTCGGCGATGCGCTCCAGCTTGCGCGCGACGCTCAGGACGTCGATCGCCGCCTCGGTGGTCTCGACGTTGTTGACGATCTCGTTCTGCACCCAGTGAAAGACCTCGCGCTGCAGGTCATCGACGCGTTCGTCGGCGGCGCGGACCCGCCGGGCGGCGATGACGTCCTGGTCGGCCAGCGCGCCGATCGCCGCCGCGAGCATTTCGCGCGCCCGCGTCGCCATCGTCAGCAGCGACTGCGGGAAGTCGATGGGCTTGAGCGTGTCGAGGTCGAGCGCCCGCTTGGCGATGCTGCGAGCGAGGTCGCCGATGCGCTCCAGCTCGTTGTTGATGCGCATCACCGCGAGGACGAACCGAAGATCGCCCGCGACCGGCTGCGACAGCGCGAGGATGCGCAGGCACTCGGCCTCGATGTCCACCTCCATGCGGTCGATCTCGGTGTCGCCGTCCGCGACGAGATGGCCCATGTCGTGATTGTGTCGCAGCAGCGCCTGCAGGGCCTGCGCGACGCGCTGCTCGACGACCGCGCCGAGCGTGAGAATGTCGCGGCGCAGGCCAAGAAGTTCCGACCGAAGGTCAATGGGCATGGCGAAGACACATCCGTGCGGGCGATGGCGCGGAATTCTAGCCGAAGCGTCCGGTGATGTAATCTTCGGTTTCGCGGCTCTTGGGTTTTGTGAATATCGTGCCGGTTTCGCCGGCCTCGACCAGGCGTCCCTCGCAGAAGAACGCCGTGATGTCCGAGACGCGCGCCGCCTGCTGCATGTTGTGCGTGACGATGATGATGGTGTACTGGCTGCGCAGCTCGGCGATCAATTCCTCGATGCGAGCCGTCGATTTCGGATCGAGCGCCGAGCAGGGCTCGTCCATCAGCACGATCTCCGGCCCGCCGGCGATGGCGCGGGCGATGCACAGCCGCTGCTGCTGGCCGCCGGACAGGCTGAGCGCGGAGTCCTTCAGTCGGTCCTTCACCTCGTCCCACAGCGCCGCGCGCTTGAGGCTGTCTTGGACGAGGTCCGCCAGCTCCGCCCGCGTGAGCTTTCGATGCAGGCGCGGGCCGAAGGCGACGTTGTCGAAAATCGTCTTGGGGAACGGATTGGGCTTCTGAAACACCATGCCGACGCGGCGGCGCAGCTCGACGACGTCCAGCGAACGCCGCAGAAGGTCCGTGCCGTGCAGGTCCAGCGTGCCGGAGGCGCGCGTGCCCGGAATCAGGTCGTTCATGCGGTTGATCCAGCGCAGCAGCGTGCTCTTGCCGCAGCCGCTGGGTCCGATGAACGCGGTGACGCGCTGCTCCGGCACATCGAGCGTGATCTCGTGCAGCGCCTGGAAGTCGTCGTACCAGCAGGAGAATTCCCGAATGACCATCGCGACGGCCGGCGCGGGCTCGGTCGCAATCGGATTCTCCTGCTCGTGATGAAGCCGCGGCGGCGCCAAGAGCGGTGATGATACCGAAACCGAAACCGATGCCGATCCGGCCTCGGCGGCCGGCCGGCGAACAAGCGGTTGTGGCATCGGCGGCATCATCGTCGTCGCATTCATCCCAGCGGCTTCTGCATCTTCTGGCGAACGATCACCGCCAGCGCGTTGAAGCCCAGCAGCACCACCAGCAACACGATGATCCCGCTCGCCGCGACCTGGTGAAATTCGCTCTGCGGCCGGCTGGCCCAGTTGAAAATCTGCAGCGGCATCGCTGTGAAACTGTCCATCAGGTTCGCCGGCGTGAACGTGATATAGACGATTCCCGCGAGAATGAGCAGCGGCGCCGCCTCGCCCAGCGCGCGGCTGATCGCCAGGATCGAGCCCGTCATGATGCCCGGCATGGCGGTCGGCAGCGTCATCTTCCAGATCATCTGCCACTTCGTGCTGCCCAGCGCCAGCGTTCCCTGTCGAAGCGAGTTGGGCACGGCGCGCAGCGCCTCCTGCGCGCTGATGATGATGATCGGCAGCACCACGAGCATGAGCGTCAGTCCCCCGGCCAGCACGCCCCGGCCGAAGGGAAGCTGCACGTAATACCACGAACGATCCTCGGATCGATTGACGCGCGTGCCGACGCGAACCTCGCCGCGCTGCGGAATTTCGGGCCGCGTTTCGACCAGATGCAGCGTGACCGGCTCGCCCGTCGCCTGCTCGAACATCGTCATCCCATCGACCAGCGTCAGCACCGGCGAGTTCTTCTCAGCCGGCAGTCGCAGCACCGCGCCCGTCATGTCATAGACGACGTCGTGGAAGCGGCTGCCGAAGCTCAGGTCGGGCGTCAGAGACGAGCCGAACAACCCGAAGGCGTTGGCGAACACGGACAGGCCGAGAATGCCATAGACGACCGACGGAACGCCCGCGAGGTTGGTGATGTTGAGCTGCACGATGCCGTGGAGGCGGCGGACGAATCGGCTTCGCGGCTTGTATTCTTCGAGGAAGATGGCGGTGGCGACGCCGATGGGGATCGCCGTGGCCGCGCACACCAGGCACAGGAACACGCTGCCGATCATCGCGGGCCAGATGCCGGCGTCCTGCGGCTTGCGCGACGGCACGCCGGTGATGAAGTCCCAGCCGAAGAACCTCGCGCCTTGCAGCCCGATGGCTGCCAGCAGGACCGCCAGCACAGCGAGCGACAGCGTCGCCGCGACGATGCACACCGCCACGAACGCGCGGTCGGTCAGCGCCCGGCGAGCGCGAGATCGTGACACGGCATGGTCGGACGAGCGATTCATCGTCGTCATTCATACGCCTGGCGATATCGCACGCGAATGCGATGGCCGACGATCGTCAAGAGAAGCGTGATGAGAAACAGCGTGGCGGCGACGGCGTAGCTCGAGTAATACTCCACGCCGAAGTTGCTCACGTCGCCCGTGAAGATCATCACCATGTAGCCTGTCATCGTCTGCGCGGGATTTCGCGGGTCCATCGCCGCAAGCGGATTGTCCGCCAGGGGCATGGGCGTCGAGCCGGCCGCGAGCGAGACGATCATCGTCTCGCCGACGGCGCGCGCGATCGCCAGCAGGAACGCGGCGATGATGCCCGAGAGCGCCGCCGGCGCCACGACCCTCACAGAAACTTCGAACCGCGTCGCGCCAAGCCCGAACGCGCCGGCGCGCAAGCTCCGCGGCACGGCGCGAAGGGCGTCTTCCGAAAGCGACGTCACGATCGGCAGGCACATGATCCCCACCGCGATGCCCGCGCTCGTCGCGTTATAGACGTTGAATCCGCCGTGCAGCCACTGCAGCCCCGGCGTCAGCACCGTGAGCGCGAAGTAGCCGAACACCACCGTGGGAATGCCCGCGATGATCTCCAGTGCCGGCTTGAGCACGTTGCGCACCCGGGTCGGCGCATATTCCGACAGGTAGATCGCAGTGATCAGCCCCAGCGGCAGCGCGACGATCATCGCGATGAGCGAGATCAGCAGCGTGCCGCCGATCAGCGGCCAGATGCCGAAGTGCTTCTGCGAACCGAGCAGCGGCGACCAGCGCAAATCGGTCAGGAAGCCCCACAGGCTCGCCTCGGGCAGCTTGAAGAACTGATAGCTCTCCATCGCCAGCGTGGCGATGATCGCCGCCGTCGTGAAGATCGAAAACGCCCCGCAAAGGATCAGGCTTGTGACGACGCAACGTTCCGTCCATGTGCGGCCGGATCGCGATCGCACTCGACCGACCGACGACGCGGACAACACAACTCGGGCGGCGGCCTGGCTCACAATCGTCGCGTGATCACTTGAAGTTCAAGAGAGCGAAATGACCGATCGCGCCGCTCGGCGCGACCGGTCGAAGTCATGACGGAATCATTTGCCGGCCTTGTACACCTTGGTGACGGGGCCCTTGACGGGTTTCATGTCCGCCGTCCAGTAGCACGAACCCAGCACGCGGTCGGCGTAGCGCTTGTTCGCGGTCTCATAGACCGACTTGGGCAGACGCACATAGCCGACTTCGTCGGCGAGCTCCGGTGCGTTCTCGATGTAAAACTCGACAAACGCGTTGACCTCGGGCTTGTACGCGGATTCGTTGTTGACGTAGATGAACAGCGGGCGGCTGAAGGGGTTGTATGA
>CAZLDF010000124.1:0-5130 GCA_964558095.1 uncultured Isosphaeraceae bacterium
TCCGTGGGTGTGCTGCTCAACAGCGATCCCGCGCTGCCGTGTCCCGCCGATGTCGTCGGCGACGATGGCGAGGTGACAATCTCGGACATCACTTTCGTGCTGAGCGCGTTCGGCCTGCCGTGCAAGGACTGCCCGCAGGACATCATGCCGCAACCGGATGGCGACAATGCAGTGACGATCGCGGACATCAACGCGGTGCTGACCGCGTTCGGGCCGTGCCCGTGAGGGGCGGCGGGCGCGTGGGTCGCGGCGCGAGAGCGCTCCCCTTCGCGGACTTCGGGTCGCGGCTAACCGGCGAACGCGGAAATCAGCAGTTTTGGCATGACAGAAGCGTGCGTGCGCGGTAATCTGGTCTCTCGAAGCCGCCCGACCCCGGCCCGTCGTGGCGCCGTCATTGCGGCCACCTGCGAAAGGGCGCTCCGATGCATTGCTCTTCATTGCTTCAGCACGCGCTGCGCACCACTGTGGTTCGCGCGACGGTCCTGGTTCTCGCCACGTCCAACGCCCTCGCCGGCCCGCCGAACGGCGCGTGCTGCATTCCCAACCGCGGCGTCACGTTCGACTGCATCGAACTGAACCAGGCCGAGTGCGCGAAGGTCGGCGGCACGTTCCAGGGCGAGGGCGTGCCCTGCGATCCCGATCCCTGCAACCCCCCCCTTGGCGCCTGCTGCGTGCCGCTGCCCGATGGAAACGTCGCGTGCATCGAAGTCACGCAGGCGCACTGCGCGCTCAAGATGGGCGCATATCAGGGCGACGACACAACCTGTTCCGCCACGAAATGCCCCGTTCCCATCGGCGCGTGCTGCATCGCGCCCGATCCCGGCTGCGTCGCGCCCGTCACGGCCGCGTACTGCGCATCGATCGGCGGAACCTGGGGCGGCAACGATTCTTCCTGCGGCTCGGCGCGCTGTCCGCCCGCCTGTTACATCGAGCTCGGCACCGGCAACACCAACGGGCTCGTCGAGCCGGATTGCTCGCCGGATGATGATTGGCTGCTGTTCTCCTCGCCGCTCAACATGACTTTCGTGCCCGCGCGCACCACCGCCCCGGAACTTCCCACATGGGTCACCGCGCCGCACGCCGCGTGGCTCGGCGAAAGCGTCCCCGCAACGTGCACCCTCGACGAACCGCCCGGCGTGTATCTCTATCGCTTCAACTTCAACCTCGACTTCACCACGCAGCGTGACTTCCTCCTCACGCTCGAAGTCGCCGCCGATGATTCAGCCACCGTCGAACTCAACAGCAACCCCATCGGCTCGGTCTCCGGTCCGACGACGCTGACAACCATCTCCATCGGCACTCAATCGCTCTTCGACGACGGCACGAACACGATCGCGATCTATGTCACCAACATCGGCACAAGTTCCGTCGGCCTGCTCGTGCAGGGCAACGTCCGCTTCCGGCAGATGATCAAAGACCTTTCCACCGGCACCGCGCTGGCTTTCCCTGAATACCAGCCCTCCGCTCCCCTGTCCCACGGCGACGTCGAACCCGACTGGTGGCGCTGCGCCGACGACGCCACCCCCTTCGTCAACTGCGGCGACGAGTTCGACCACGAGCCTCACTGGTGCACCGATCCCCTCGACGGCTCGTGGGTGTCCGATCCCGAAGCGCGCTGGATCGAAAGCAACGACAACGCCCCCGCCGCCGGTGACGGGTGCACCAATATCGCCGAGATCTGCGAGTTCTGGAACGACTTCACCCTCGACGATTCCACCCACACCAACTTCAAGCTCGACCTCTTCGCCGCAGCGTCTGAGAACGGCAGCTTCCATCTCGACGGCTGGGCCACCACCGCACTCTGGAACCTCACCGGCCCCGGCACGCTCGCGCACATCCAGACCTCCGCGCCGACGGAGATGACCCCCGGCCACCACTTCGTCCTCGCATTCAACCGCATCCAGAACGCCGCCCCCCCCAATGTCCTCGGCTTCTTCGCTGTCGGCGGCGTCTTCGCCGAGTGCGTGCTTGAGGACTGCAATCAGAACGGCTATGCAGACATCTTCGACGTCGCCAACGGCTTCTCCGAGGACTGCAACGACAACGGCGTGCCCGACGAGTGCGATCCGCCCTGTCCCGCCGACATCGTGCCCCCGGGGGGCGATTGCTACGTCACCATCGCCGACGTCGTCGCCGTCATCACCGCTTTCGGCCTGCCCTGCGGCGACTGCCCCGAAGACATCGCACCTCCCCCCGACGGCGACGGCGAAGTCACCATCGCAGACATCACGCTCGTTACCTCCAGCATCGGGCCTTGTCCGTGACCCGCCCATAGCCGCGGCGCCAGCGACCTGCGCCCCGCTTCGCTCGCAGGGGGACAAGCCCCCTCGCGAAACAGTCTCCCTCGCGAAACCGTCCCCCCGCGAAACGGCTTTCACACGCAAATTCCGCTGTTGGTCCGCGACGCGATCCGACGATTGCAGATACATCGCGCATGGGTTTCGCGCGCATCCGCATGGAGACGCCAATCGCATCGCACATGAAACAACTGTTGCTGGAGGATCAGCCATGAACGCTCGATCAAGTTCTCGCCGCCGTTCGCACGTGATCGCACTGCTGGCCGCAGCGACCTGCGGTACGTTTGCCGCGGGCCTCTTCGCCGCAGGCGACGATGACACCATCCCTGCCGCCGCCGTTGCGCACACCGCTGCTGCCCCGCTCGTTGCCGCCCCCGCGCTCGCCGGCCCACCCGTGCCGCCCGCTCCGCCTTGGAAGCTCCTCGTCAGCGGCGTCGATCGCATCGTCCGCTTCAAAGGCGAGAACGGCCTGCCCATCGATCACTTCGTCGCCGCCGGAATTTCTCCCTTGGGCAATCCGCACGACATGACCATCGGGCCCGACGGGGCCGTCTATGTCGCCGCCTACGACGACAATCAGGTCAACCGCTACGACCCGCAGACCGGCGAATTCCTGGGCGGCTTCGCCCTCGCCGCGGGAAGCAGCCTCGTCAACCCCACCGGTCTGGCCTTCGGTCCCGACGGCCACCTCTATGTCCTCTCGTGGGGAAACAACATCATCAAGAAGTTCGACGGCGCCACCGGCGTCTTCATCGGAAACCTCCCCCTCGGCAACGGCATCAACCAGCCCCAGGACGCGGTCTTCGGCCCCGACGGCAATCTCTACGTCTCCAACTGGTCCAACTCGCGCGTCCTCCGTTACGACGGCGACACCGGCGCGTTCCTCAACACGTTCATCCCCGAAGGCAGCGGCGGACTCGCCAATGCCACCGGCCTGCTCTTCTCGCCCAACGGCGGCGAACTCTGGGTTGCCAGCTTCGCAACCGATTCCGTCCTTCGCTACGCAGCGGGCAACGGCTCGTTCCTCGGCGCGCTGGTTTCGCCCGGCCTCGGCGGACTCGACGGCCCGCGATACATGGCCATCGCCCCCGATGAACTCCTCTACGTCGCCAGCCAGCTTTCCGACACCGTCATCCGCTACGACCTCGACGGCCAGTTCCAGAGCGTCTTCGTCACCGCCGGCAGCGGCGCACACGACAATCCGCTGGGTTTGCTCGCGGTCCCCGATGTCGATCCCAGTTCGTGCCCGCACGATCTCGTCCCCCCCGGCGGCGACGGCCAAGTCACCGTCTCCGACATCCTCGCCGCCGTCACCGCGTTCGGGCCCTGCCCCTGAAACGCGAAGGTCCGGGTAGATTTGATGATCTGGTGATCTGGTGATCGAGAAGGACGCTGCCTGTCTCCTTGTCACCTTTTCACCTTGTCTCCTGTCGCCTGTCTCCTGTCGACTGTCGCCAGTCTCCGCTCTCCCGTCTCCCGCCCTCTGCTTTCTCGAAACTGTTAAGATCGGTTGCCATCGTGTGAGGACCCCCTTTTACTTTGCGCGCGCTTTTTTGGGCGCAACTCAAGTATGCGCGCAAACGTGACGCTCGTGCGCGCGCTTTGGCACGGCGTTTGAGCGGAGCGGGATGGACCACAGCGCACACAGAGCGATCCGGTCTGGCGGTGGATTCGATTCGCACATTTGGACTCTTGGACTTTTCGCCGCTGACTTCTGACCTCTGACCCCTTCAAGATTGTCCCCGCTGTTGCAGCAAAGTCCACCGCGCAGCCGCGACAGCGTCACGATTGCGGAGTGTGCGACATGGCCAGGCTGCCTGCGAAGGTGAATTACGCCAAGCTGACCTACGAGGCCGAGAAGACGAAATCGAAGGTCAAGCAGAACAAGATCGAGGCCTACGCCAAGTGGCAGAAGAAACTTGGCGGCAAGTCCAGGAAGCTCGACAAGCTGGACGACAACCTGCGCAAGCTGCGCAAGACCCTCGAGGACTTCGAGAAGAAGCAGGTGGAGGACGCCAAGGCGCTGCGCTCGCTGCTCCGGATGATCGAGGGCGCCTACAAGGAATTGCAGGTCTACAGGCAGGTGCCGGTCGACAGCAACTTTCCCCCGCCCCCGCCCAAGAACCAGATCGCGCTGGGCTCGATGATCGCGGTCGTCGGCGCGATGATCGTCTACCTCGCGGCAGTCAAGAGCTACATGGCGCTGGCCGAGGCGCTGTCGAAGGACAAGGGCTGATCCGCCCCGGCGTCACACCCACTTCGCCAGCGGCGGCAGGCTCATCAACACGGCGTTCGCGTCGTGCCCCGTCTCGAGCCCGAACTTGGTGCCTCTGTCGTAGACCAGGTTGTACTCCGCATAGAGCCCGCGATGGATCAGCTGGGTGTCCTTGTCGCCTTCCGTCCAGGGCTGCACCCGACGCTTCTCCACCAGCGGCAGATAGGCCGGCAGGAAGGCCCGCCCGATATCCTGGGTCAGCGCGAAATCCGCCTCCCAATCGCCGGTGCAGTGGTCGTCCATGAAGATGCCGCCCACACCGCGCGCCCGGCCCCGGTGGGGGATGAAGAAATACTCGTCCGCCCAGGCTTTGAGCCGGGGATAGATCTCCGCCCCGTGCGGGTCGAGATGCGCTTGCTGCGTGGCATGGAAATGTGCCGTATCCTCCGCGTACTCGATGCACGGGTTCAGGTCCGACCCGCCACCGAACCACCAGGCATGCGGGGTCCAGAACATCCGCGTGTTCATATGCACCGCCGGCACGTGCGGGTTCTGCATGTGCGCGACGAGGCTGATGCCCGAGGCCCAGAACCGCGGGTCGGCGTCGAGGCCGGGGAT
>CAZLDF010000125.1:0-3887 GCA_964558095.1 uncultured Isosphaeraceae bacterium
AACTGTTCGCGCTGTGATCGCAGCGTGAACCACGGAGCGCAGCGTGAACCACGAGGGTGAACCTCGAACAGAATGGACCACGGAGGCACGGAGACACGGAGGTTGGGATTCGAGATTCGAGGTTTGAGTTTTGAGGTTTGAGATTTGAGATTTGAGGTTTGAGATTTGAGATTTGAGATTTTGAATCTGAAATCTGAGATCTGGTGATTTGGTAATTGACTCGTTCTTCGTCTTTCGTTTTTCGTTTTCTTCGCTTTGCCACTCTTCCTGGTGCCTCATCCCTTATCCCTAATCGCTAATCCCTAGTCCCAAGTCCCTAATACCTAATCCCTCGCGCCTCGCTCCGTGTCTCCGTGCCTCCGTGGTTTCTTCGATCCGTCGAGCAACTGCTTGTGAACTACCGACTCATCATCAATCAGCTCGGCATCCTGCTGGTCGTGTTGAGCGCATGCATGGTCGCCAGCGATCTCGCGGCGTGGCTGATGCTGCTGCTTCAGGCCGAGCCGGGGCACGAGGACGAGTGGCGCGCCCGCTGGGCGCTGTTCATCAGCGCAGCGATCGGCGCAGCGATCGGCGGCGGCGCGTGGTGGCTGAGTCGCACCGCCACCGACCTCGGTCGCCGCGAGGCGCTGCTGCTCACCGCCCTGACGTGGCTCGTCGGCGCGCTGGTCGCGGCCCTGCCATATTTCATCTGGGCGCACACCTCCCGCACCGCTGGCGAAGACCATCCCTTCCGTTCGTTCATGGACTGCTACTTCGAAACCATGAGCGGCCTGACGACCACCGGTGCGACGGTGCTTAGCGGCCCGCCCAACGACGTGGAGTCGATTCCCGGAAGCCTGCTGCTGTGGCGCGCCATGACGCAGTGGCTGGGCGGCCTGGGCATCGTCGTGTTGTTCGTCGCGGTCCTGCCGGGGCTGGGCGTCGGCGCCAAGAAGCTCTACCGCGCCGAAACCTCGGGCCTGGACCTCGAAGGCGTGCGGCCGCAGATTCGCGACACCGCGCGCGTCCTCTGGCTCATCTATCTCAGTCTCACGGGCGCGCAGGTCATCCTCTTGACCACCGCCGGCATGCCGCTGTTCGATTCCGTCTGCCACACCTTCACCACGCTCGCCACCGGCGGCTTCTCGACCGCCAACTCCAGCATCGGCCAATACGACTCCGTCGCCATCGACCTGATCACCGTCGTCTTCATGCTGCTGGGCGGCGTGAACTTCGGATTGTATTACCTGCTCATCCGCGGCAAGTTCACCGCCGTCTTTCACGACGTCGAGCTGCGCGTCTATCTGCTGCTGATGCTCGGCGGCAGCCTCATCGTCGCGATCGCCCTCTTCGCCCGTGGCGTGTCGCTCATCAGCACCACCGGGGCGGAGATCGAACCGAGCGCCGGCCAGTCGCTTCGCGCCGCGACGTTCGACACGATTTCGCTCGGCACGACCACCGGATTCAACATCACCGACACCACGCAGTGGCCTTTCATCGCCAAGGTCGTGATGATCGTCGTCATCTTCACCGGCGGCAGCGCGGGCTCGACCTCCGGCGGCTTCAAGGTCATTCGCCTGTGGATCGCGATGAAAGTCATGGCATCGGAGATCGAACGCGTCTTCCGGCCGCAGGTCATCCGGCCGCTCCGCATCGGCCGCTCGACGCTCGACGAGCAGTTGCGACTGGCCAACGTGACCTATGTCTTTGGTTACATCATCATCGTCGCGGCCGGCGGTGTGCTCGTCATGCTCTTCGAGCAGTGGTTCAATCCCGATGGCAAGTGCGACTTCACGAGCGCCGCGTCGGGCGCGCTCGCGTGCATCAGCACCACCGGCCCGGGCCTGGAGAAGGTCGGCGCAGTGGGCAACTATGGCTGGCTCAGCGGACCGAGCAAGGCCGTCCTGTGCCTCGTCATGGCGCTCGGCCGGCTCGAAGTCTTCGCCATCATCGTCCTCTTCACGCCGCGGTTCTGGCGGCATGACTGAAAGATGAATACTGCGCATGAAAGCCCACGCCGCGCGCGGCGTGGGCTTACGCCGCCGATTCGGTCAGCGGAAGTCGCTGAAGTCCTGCGAGCCGTCCTCGTAGTACCCCGCGGGCATCTCTCCCGCGCCCACCATTTCCAGTTCCTGTTGCATGAGCTGCATGTGCTGCTGCTGCAACTGCTGCGCCATTTGAGCTTGCGCCATCGCCTGCTCCATGATTTCGAGTTGGCGCTGCTGGAAGCTCTTGACTGCCTTGCCCTGCTCCTTGCCGGCCTCGGCGGACTTGTTGATCGACGTGCCGATGACGACGAGACTGCCGGTGAAGATCACCCCGCCGACGATGAGCGCTTTGACGGTACCGTCCATGGCTTGCCCCTCCCTTGTGCCTGTCCCGGCCCGGCCAACGCTGGCCCAAGTCCGGCGAACGGCCATTCATCGGCTGCCCCGCCCTCGGCCGGCAGCTTCCCTGCCCGCATTCGGACCATCGATCCGCCGAACGTGCAGCGTGGGCAGGCAGGCGAAAGTCCCATTCGCCTGACATCGACCTCGTTGAGCCCAGAGGCGGCTTCGCCTTCCCATAAACACACAGCCATGCGACGATCCGCCGATGCCAATTCGGCATCGTGACTGCCGCCGTTTTGTCACTCTTCGATGAGCTCGGCGGCGCCGGCGCGAGCATCGTCGCGCAGCGCGCCAGCGCGCGGTTCGGTCGCCTTCGCCGATCCGACCGGCAAAGCGGATCGAGCATGAAAACAAGCGGGAATCCCCGAGCGGCGCGCGATTTCGCGGCGCAGGCCCGCCACGTGCTGGCATGAAACTTGAAGCATCGGGCGGCGAGCTCGCGGCTGCCGGCGCCTCGCGCGTGCGAAGCGTCCGGTCGCCGATCAGAGCCACCAGAAGCCGCCTATGAAAACCCCGCCCGGGCGGCTTCCGAACAATCGGCGGGAACCCAAGGAAGCGATGCCATGGCATCCCCCAACACCCCGAAGAAAGGCAACCCCACCCAACCCCAGCAGCAGCAGCGGCCCGCGACCCCGGGTCAGCAGCCCAAGCCCGGCGCCACCAAGAATCCACCCCCCAAGGGTCGCTGAACCTCTCTTCGGGAGATGACCATGCGGGCGGAGCCACCCGGCTCCGCCCGCTTTGGTTTTCATCACCTCTGGCGTTGACAAGCCCGCGCGCGGTATCATGCCTAGCCAACCCTCTCCGGGGAGAAAAAAGGAGCACCAACATGACGAAGTTCACACGTGCAACACTCGGCCTGTGCGCCGTGGCGGCGATCGCATACGCCGCCGGACGCAGCGACCTCTTCTCAGGCGCCTCGGCCCTGGCGCAATCCACCAGAGACAAGCCGAAAGCGACCGCAGCGCCTCAGGAAACCGGCATGGACGCCGCCATGATGGAAGCCATGGCGAAATACAGCGTGCCCGGCGAACACCACGCCCGCCTCGAACCCGCCATCGGCACCTTCAAGGGCACGATCCGTTTCCGCATGTCGCCCACCGACCCGTGGGTCGAATCGACCGGCACCGTGACGCGGCAGTGGGTGCTCGGCAAGCGCTTCATCCACGAAACCGTCGAAGCCGAATCCGACATGGGCCCCTACAACGCCATCGGTTACATTGGCTACAACACCTACGACGGCCGGTACGAAGTCCTCTGGATGGACGACATGAACACCGCCATGAACATGGAGCACGCCACGTTCGATCCCACCACGAAGACCATGAACATGCGCTCGGCCCACCGCAACAACATGACGGGCCAGATCACGATGGGCAGCGGCAAGTGGAACATGTCCAACGCCGATCGCCACACGTTTGAAGGCACCTGTGCCGGGCCCGACGGCAAGGAATTCAGAAGCTTCGAAGGCGCGTTCGAACGCGTGAAGTAAGACACAGTGGCACAGGCGTCTCG
>CAZLDF010000126.1:0-5009 GCA_964558095.1 uncultured Isosphaeraceae bacterium
GGGGGGGGAGGGGGGTGGGCGATGACGCTTTGCAACGTGCTGGTCTGGACCACGCTCGTCGTCACGGTGTGGTCGGGCATCCCGTACGTGACGGGCATGCGGTCGTTGACTGCTGAGAGCGAAACGCAGACCCACGCCGGCCCGCCGAAACGGTGACAGCCATGCGACTGCTGCTTCTTACAGCCTTCGGCCTCGGACTGGTGCGGTTTGCGCCGGGAACGGTGACTTCGCTGGCGGTGGCGGCAGGCGCGCTGGCGGCGGCGGGCCGCATTTCGCACGTCGCGTTGAACATCGCGCTGGCGGCCGTCGCCGCTGGGTTCTCGCTCGCGTGCGTCGCATTCGGCCGCTGGGGCGAGGCGCGCTTCAAGGCGAGGGACCCAAGCGCGATCGTCGCCGACGAAGTCGTCGGCCAGTGCCTCGCCCTGCTGCTGCTGCCCTGGAAAAGCGCCGGCGAGGAGGGGGCGTGGCGATGGAACGCGGCCGTGGCGCTGACGGCGTTCATCGCCTTTCGTGCGTTTGACATTCTCAAGCCGCCGCCGATCGCGCAATCGCAGCGGCTCAGCGCGGGCTGGGGGATACTGGCCGACGACGTGCTGGCCGGGCTTGGCGCGCTCGCGGCAGCGCAAGTGATCGCGCGATATCTTTTGCCGCTGGCGATCTAACGGATGCTCGCAAAGCTCGCCGCGCGTTGGGAACAGCGCCGGTCGCCTTCGCGTTTCGTCTCACTCGGGCAGGCGCATGGACGGAACGCCTCGGCGAGGACCGTCGCCAGGCTTGGTGCGCTTGGCCGGTCCGCTGGAGCGATCGTCGCCCGCGCCATTCGTCAGGTCCACGCGAATCGGGCCGACGTTCTCATCCGGCTCGTCCGCCAGCGCCAATTCCCGCGCGAGAATCTTGTGCCACGCGTCGATCCAGTCGGCGCCCGAGAGGCGATTGATCATGTCCGGCGGCGACGCGGCCGACTCGAACCGGAAATCGCCGAGCGTTCCCGTGAAATACCAGAGCTGCGGCTGAAAATCCATGCCGGTCTGGAACACGCCCAGCGCGCACGGCCCGTTCTCGCTCGTCCCGCATTGCACGCTGACTTCTTCGATCACAGCGCCCGTCGCGCGCGTCCACTCGCCGGACGCCACCATCGCGTCAAGCTCTTGCTTGTCTTCGTAGTCCAGCATCTCAGCGAGACTCTGATCGTCGCCTCGCACCATGGCGTCGAAGAACTCCAGCACGGCGACCCGCTCTTCCGTCGAGGCCGGCGCATGGTCCTCGTCCATCATCACTCGCTGATCGATGCCGAGCTCGGCCTTGAGCTCCTCGATGGTCTTCACCGCGGGGGGCGGCGGCGGAGGCGGAGGCGGCGGAGGCGGCGCGAAGACCACGGGCTCTTCTTCCTCCGAGCATCCCGTCATCGCCGCGGGCAGCGCCGCCAGCGACATCGCAAGCACTGCCGCGCAGCGCCACAGGACCAACGAGTTTCGATCAGCTTGGTTCGTCTGGTGCATCTGATTCGTCATGGCTTGTCACCCTTGCCGTTCGGTCGATGCGGCGCATAAGGCCGCGAAGGACCGTCCCCGGCGCCAGTTCGTGAAAGGACATTGTAGCCGCCGGACCCATCTTCGAGATCATGTCCTGGCAGGATTGAGACCAGCGGACGCTCTGGACGATCTGTTGGACCAGCGAGCGGCGGAGTTGTTCCACGATGTCCCCCGGCGGTCCGCTGTAGGGCTCGCCCGTCGTGTTGGCCCACACCGGGCAGATCGGCGGCCGCAACTCAACTTCGGCGAGCGTCTGGGCCATGGCGTCCGCCGCAGGCTGCATCAGCGGGCTGTGAAACGCCCCCGCGACCACCAGCGGTGTGGCCCGCAACCCCCGCGACTGGGCCACCTGCACCGCGCGATGGCACGCCCGTTCGCTGCCGGAAAGCACGATCTGCCCCGGAGCGTTGAAGTTGGCCGGCACAAGCACCTCGTTGTGCCCTTCGCCGGTCTGCACGGCTTCATCGCAGATTGTCTGCGCCTGCTGCTCGTCGGCGCCGATAAGCGCGACCATTCCGCCGCGCGATGCAACCGCCGCGTCTTGCATCAGTCGCCCCCGGCGCGCGACAAGCCGCAAACCGTCCGCGAAGTCGAAGACGTTCGCCAAATGCAAAGCCGTGTATTCGCCCAGCGACAACCCAGCCGCGGCGACGACCTGCCAATCCGAGGCGTTCTCCAGCAAGCCGCGCCAACTCGCGACCGAACAGGCGTAGATCGCCGGCTGCGAGATGTCCGTTTGATTCAATCGCTCGCTCGGCCCGTTGAAGCACAGGTCGCTGATGGAAGCGCCCAAGGTCGCGGCCAGCACGCGATCGGCCTCATCGAACACCGCCTTCGCCGCGGCGCTCTTCCGCGCCCAGGCTTTGCCCATGCCGACTGTCTGCGCGCCTTGCCCGGGGCAAAGCACCACCACCTGTTCGCTCATGCATCACCCATTCAGCGTCACGACCGACTGATACTGCGGCACATCGACATCGTACCCGAACCGCCCGCGCAGATGTTCCGCCAGCGCCAGCGCCGCCGATTCTTCGCCATGCGTCAGGAACACTCGCCGCGGCGGCTTCTGAAGCTTGCCGATCCAGTTGGTGAGTCCTGTCCTGTCCGCGTGCGCCGACAGGCCATAGATTCGCGCGATGCGCGCTCGCACGTCGTGCAGCTTGCCGTGGATGCGCACCTGCCGCTTGCCGTCGATGATCTGCCGGCCCAGCGTGCCCTCGGATTGGAATCCGACGAAGAGAATGGTCGATTCAGGCCGGCCGATGTTCTGCCTCAGGTGGTGCTTGATCCGCCCGCCGGTGCACATGCCCGAGCCCGCCATGATGATGCACGAGCCGCGGATCGTATTGATCGACCGCGATTCACTCGCGGTACGAACGTAGTGCATTCCCGGAAACTGAAACGGATGCCTGCCGGATTCGAGCATCGCCCGCGTCTCCTCATCGAGCAGGTGCTTGTACCGCTTGTAAATGTCCGTCGCGTCCACCGCCATCGGGCTGTCGAGGAACACCGTGATGTCGGGGATGCGATCGGCGCGCACCAGCCGCGAGAAGAAATACATCAGCTCCTGCGCGCGGTCGATGGCGAAGGTGGGAATCACGACGTTCCCGCCGCGATTGACCGTGTCGTTGACGATCTCCGCAAGTTCGGCCTCCAGATCGGGCGCTGCCTCGTGCTCGCGATCGCCATAGGTTGATTCCATGATGACCCAGTCGGCGTCGGCGGGCGGATGCGGATCGTGCATCAGCGCGTGGTCCGATTGCCCGATGTCGCCTGAAAAGATCACGCGGTGTGACTCGCCGTTTTCGCGCGCGATGATCTGAAGGAACGACGAGCCGAGGATGTGCCCGGCATCGCGATAGATCACCTGCACGCGTTCGTTCAGGTTCACCGGCTTGTCGTATTGCACGGGCTGAAACAGCTTCAGCGCCGCATCGGCGTCTTCGCGCGTGTAGAGCGGAACTTCCGGGTGCGGCCCCCTGCGGCCTTCGCGCTCGTGCCGCTTGCGCTTGTACTTCGCGTCCTCCTCCTGAATCTCCGCAGCGTCTTCGAGCACGATGGTCGCCAGGTCCATCGACGGATGCGTCGCCAGGATCGGGTTGCGATAGCCCTCGTTGACGAACTTCGGAATCAAGCCGCAATGGTCGAGATGCGCATGCGTCAGCAGCAGGTGACTCACGTCGCCGGGCTCGATCGGCGACGGCGCCCAGTTGCGATCGAGGTGCTTGCGCTCCTGAAACAGGCCGCAGTCGATCATGACCCTCAGCCCCCCCGCTTCCAGCAGGTAGCGCGAGCCGGTGACCTGTCTGTTAGCGCCGAGGAAGTGGAGTTTCATGGGACTCGGTTTGGAATCGGTGGTGGCCGTCCAGTATCGCACATCGCAGCTTTCCTGTCTGAAGGGGGTTGAATCGCTTCAACACTACCTTCCAGCACGAGGGCTGCCCTTTCAAATGTGCGAAAGAGTCGGGACGTTATCGACAGGGGTCATCGTCGGCACCGCGGCCATCACGCGCTGCGCTTGCGAGCACGGCCACTATTGCCGGCACTTGTCCAACATGAAAGGGCTCGACAAGTCGCCCAAACTCAAGCGCATGCCGCAGCCAGTTCGGTTTCGACCCTTCCAGACCCCATGCAGTGCCCCCTTTAGGGTGTTGAGGCGACGAGACCCACAGGCTCCAATCTTGCGGTGTCGAAGAACGCCCGTGAGCTTGGTCGGCTGTTACAGGAGGCGCGAAAACGCGCCGGTATGACCCAGGAAGCGCTTGCGGACGCAGCCGGAATACATCGAACCTACGTGGGCAAAGTCGAACGCGGCGAAAAGGAAATCTCCGTCGCGATGGCCATGAAACTCGCCGATGCAGCTGGCGTCCCATTGTGGAAGATCATCCAGACACTCGAATCGCGAAAATGTGCCGCCAGCGGTGGAAAGGCGGGTCGCAATGGCTGACGGCGCCGATCCAACCGAAACCAGGTTCCTCAAGGAACTTCGGCATCACATTCAGGGTTGGAAGAACAAGATCGCCGCCGACTTTTCGCAAGGCGCGTACAAGTCTGAGTTCGATGACTTGTGCAACGACAGCCTCTACCGGCGCTTCGCGTTCAACCATCCGGCCTATGTGCTCATACGACTTATGGGGCGAATGAGCATTTCGATCGGTCGGAGGCTTGGCGAGATCTACGACAAAGTGCCTCGATTCGTTGTACAGGGTCGATTCGGTCTGACCGCCGAGGAAGTTGGACCGAAGATCAAGGATGAACTGAACCTCGATATCTACATTCCATACGAGTCTCCACGGCTTTCGAAGAAGGATGCGAAGCACGTTGTGGATACCGTCCGCAAGCACCTTGAACTTGCCCACGTACGGTGGACACGAACGATCGATAGGCTACGGCCTGAGATCAGGAGGTTCACCGCATGGTTCAGGGACAGAACAACAAGAGCGGCAAGCGAACCTACACGCCTGAATTCCGCGCCGGCGC
>CAZLDF010000127.1:0-9067 GCA_964558095.1 uncultured Isosphaeraceae bacterium
GCGATGAACGCTATATCGACGCGCACACGCAGCGAATCGACGCCGCGGGCCGCGTCGTCATTCCCGGATTGATCGACTCGCACATTCACATGCTCGGCGGGGGCCTGCAACTGGCGCGGCTCGACCTGCGCATCGCTTCCAGCAAGCTCGATTTCGTCGAGCGCATCGCGAGTCAGGCTGCGCAGCTCGCCCCCGGCCGATGGATTCTCGGCGGGCGATGGTCAACCGAAAGCTGGCAAAGTCCTGAGCAGCCGACGAAGGACTGGATCGACCGCGTCACGCCGGACAATCCCGTGTTCCTTCCGCGAATGGACGGCCACTCCGCTCTCGTCAATTCCATCGCTCTGCGAATGGCGGGCATCACACGCGAAGGGCCGGCGAACCCGGAAGGCGGCGTAATCGATCGCGATCCGCACACCGGCGAGCCGACCGGCGTGCTGCGCGAATCGGCCATGGCGCTCGTGTCATCGCTCATTCCCGCCGACTCGCTCGATGATCGCGTCATGGCGCTCCGCCGCGCCGCCCGGCACGCGATCGAACACGGCATCACCGCGGTGTGCGACATTCCGGACCTCGGCGACCTCGATGCCTATGAGCTCATCGCGCGCGATGAGCCGCTGGTGCGACTCTTTCTCTATCCCACAGTTTTCGGCGAAGAATCATTCGAGTCGCGCTTGCAGCGGTTTCCCGCCTCGCCGCTAGTTGTGCAGATCAACGGCATTAAGCTGTACCTCGACGGCAGCCTCGGCTCGCGAACCGCGTACATGCATGAACCGTTCTGCAACAACGAATTGCACCGCCCGCAATGGCGCGGCCTGCTGCGCGAAGGCATGGCCGGCGGCGTCGTGCGCAGCTACGTCGAAGCCGCTCGCGACCGCGGCTACCAGGTCATCGCCCACGCGATCGGCGACGAGGCCAATCATCTTCTGCTCGATCAACTAGAAGACGCGTTCGGTGAACGGCTCGCCGCCGCGCGCTGCCGCTCCGAACACGCACAGCATCTGCTGCCCGCCGACATCCAGCGCTTCGGCGACCTTGGCGTCATCGCCTCGATGCAGCCCTACCACAAGGCGGACGACGGGCGCTACGCCGAGCAATACATCGGCAGCGAGCGCGTCAAGTTCAGCTATGCGTATCGATCGTTGCTCAACGCCGGCGCGGTGCTCGCGTTCGGTTCGGACTGGCCGGTCGTCACGCTCAATCCGTTTCTCGGAATCGAAGCCGCAGTCACCGGCCGCACACTCGACGGCAAGCTCTGGCAGACGCAGGAGAACATCACCGTGCCCGAGGCGCTCCGCGCTTATACGTCGCACGCAGCGTATGCCCTTGGTGCCGAGCGCGACCTCGGCCGCATCGAACCCGGGTTTCTCGCCGATTTCGTGATTCTCAACCGCTCGCCCTTCGATCTCGAGGTTGACTGGTCGGCGATCGAACCCGTCGCGGTGTTCGTCGGCGGCCGGCGAGTGCATCCGGCGAGCGACGCCGATTGAGCGCCATGCCGCTTGAAGACGATCCGCAGGTTCAGTTGTGGAAGCGGCTGCTCGACGACGAATGCGAACGGCTTCGCGACGTTGCCGCGGCGATCGATCCAGCAAATGTCGCTGACGTGGCGAGGTTGCGAGCGGCGTGGCCGGCGGACATCGTCGCCGCGGCGCTGGAGCTCGCCGCCGCACGGCGCAAAGCGGCCCGCAAGTTCGACAACGCGGCGTTAATCGTTGCGGACGTCAGCGGCGTCGAGCAGGCGTCCTCGCAACTGGTCGCTGAGCACAAAGCACAGCGGTTTCAGTCGCTCCAGGCCGATCGAGTGCTCGATCTCTGCTGCGGGATCGGGGGCGACGCGATGGCGCTTGCACGCCGAGTGCCGGTGCTCGGCGTCGATGTGAATCCACTGCGCGCCTGGATGACTGGCGTGAACGCGGGCTGCGACGTGCTGGCATCGCGGGTTGAAGACGTCGAACCTCACGCCGACGCGTTTCACATCGATCCATCGCGGCGCGAGGAATCCACCGGCGGAGCATCACACCGCCGGTGGCGCTTCCAGGACTATCAGCCGGGGCCGCAGTATCTTGCTCACCTGATGACGCGCATCGCCACGGGCGCGATCAAACTCGGCCCCGGCGTCGAAGTTTCCGAGTTGCCGCGGCTCGATGCGTCGGAGCTCGAATTCATCAGCGAACGCGGCACGCTCGTGCAGGCGGTGTTGTGGACAGGCGAATTGGCGCTTCATCGCGGGCTTCGCACCGCGATGAGTTTGCCCGAAAGCGCGCAACTGACCGGCTCGCCGAGCGTCGAGATTCCCTGTGTCGAGGATGCGAAGCCGCTGCGATATCTGCATTCGATCAATCCTGCGGTCGAGCGCAGCGAGCTGATCGGAGCTTTGTGCGTGCAGCTCGGCGCGATGGCGCTGCATGCGCGCGTCGGGTTGCTGACTTCGGATGAACCGATCGAATCGCCCTGGCTCACGTCGTTCGAGCTGCTGGCCGAGATGCCGTGGCGCGAGCAGCGCGCTCGCGCCTGGCTGGCGGCGCACGACGGCGGCGTCATCGAAGTGAAGACCCGCGGCAAGGCCGTCGATCCCGATGCGGTCCAGAAGCGCCTTCGCGGCGCCGGCGAGACGCCCCACACGATCTTCATTCTGCGGATCGATCGAAAGGTGCGTGCCTTCATCACGCGGCGCCTGACGTCGGGCACGTGAAAGCCTTGCACGGCGTACCGCGAGCACCTGGAGGCGTCGGCGGGCGCGATACGTCGTCACGCAGGGCAGGGTGCGTCTCGAATCGGCCGGCGCGCTTGCTGCCCGCACACCTTCGTCCCGCAAAGCCGGGACACAAAGTGTGGCGCCCGCTGCGTCCTCACGCCGTCCACTCGCCTGCGTATTCCGTTGTGAACTCACCAGCGTCGCGCAGCGTGAGTTCGTAACGGCGTTTGACGAGCTGGCGCAGGTGCAGGCTGTCGTGCGCGGCCCAGGAGGCCAGCAACTGGCCCGCGGAAATCGCGCCCAGCTTCGGATGCTTGTGCGTCTGGTTCCAGTTCGGTTCGCGAAGACTTGTCAGCCACTGAACGGAATCCGTTCGCTCGCTGATGAATCGGTCGAGCGTTCGCGCGAATTCATTGTCGTTGTAGGCTCGCGAAGTTGCCCAGCCTCGCGGATCGATCGCGGGCCAGTCCGCTTCGGGCGTTTCGAGCGTCAGACGCAGGCGCCTGCGAAAATCTTCCGCTTCTTCGTCCGCCAGATGCGAGATGATTTCCAGCACCGACCACCGCGACGGCTCCGGCCGCCAGGGAAGGTCGGCCGCGGGAATGCCCGCGACGACGGCGCGAAGCGCCGCGGGAAACTGCGTCAGTTGGCTTATCAGACGTTGGGCGTTCATCGCGATCGCCGGTCGCATCGCCGCGCCGACCGGTCGTAGTGTAGTCCAAACGAGGTTGGGCAGCGTCATGCGCCTGACCATCCTCACAGCTCGACGCAGCTTCCCATTTCCACCAGCCCGCGTTCCCCGACGCCCGTGCTTCGCGATCGCGCCTTGCCGCTTGCACGCCCGCGTTGACGGGGCATGATTCACGTGCATCGCGACATCACGATGCGACAAACCAGAAGAAACGAGGAGAAGCAAGATGCGACTCACCACTGCAGCATTGACGGTTGTGTGCACACTGATCGCTGGAGGCATTGTTCTGACTCACGAACTTCCGGGCCGATTCAAGGGAGACTCACCTCAGGTCACCATGCAGACGACGGACGCGGCGGGCATTTCGATCGAAGATCGCCTCACGCCCATCACCGGGCCGCGCGACCTCGGTCGCCCGGCAATCGGCATGGTCGGCGTCGCGAGCATCCGAGCGCACGGCGAAGTGCTCAGCGACGATGACGCGCTGGTGCAGGCCGCCACCGATCATCAGCGCATGCTCCATGAAGCGCGCATCGCCAACCATGATCGATCCACCGAGCGCGTGCGGGACCTCTTCCCCCACCACGAGCGTTCCAGGTCGCGCACGGTCACCAGCCGCCTGACCTTCTCGCCGCAGAAGAGCCTCTTCGACGAGTCCGGCAGCATCTTCGAAGGCTCGCAGCGGTATTCGATGTACGGCAGCACCTTCAACGGCATCAACACCCGACTGGCCAACGCCCGCGCCAAGGGCGCTCGCGCCGAGGCCCGCCAGGCGAGCCAAATCCGCGACGGCCGCTGAGCAACTCGTCCGGCCCGACCGTTTCGCGTTCCATCGAATGATTCGACCACACGGCGAAGCCGTCCCGCGCGGGCGGCTTCGACCTTTTGTCCGGACACCGATTTAGAGACTCTCTCAAAATGGAACATCAAAGCTGAGTTCGCGAGCGTTCCGCTGCATTCGCCGAACGTACGGCCCTCACCCCAACCCTCTCCCAATGGGAGAGGGAGTTTCGAGATAGCCATTTGGTGGACCGATGGAAGCGGCGGCGGCCGCGACGGGTCTATCATTCAGGCGGACCGAGCAGTCGGCGGCCGCTTCCGTTTGTTGCTGGGCGCCAGAAGGAGCCGGACGTATGTTTGCCACACGTCACTTTGCCCTTCCGATTCTCGCAGGATTGATCCTCGGCTGCGTCGCCCTTCCGCCCGCTCCCGCCCTGGCCGTCGGCCCCGGCGCGTGCGGCGACTGCGGAGGCTATCACAGTGGCGCGGACATCCGCGGCTTCAACCCGAGCTATCGCGGCTACCACGAGAACACGCGGCTCGATCGATATAGTTCCGCCGCGTTCCGCCCGCGATGGTACTTCGGCGGGCCGCGCTATCCCTTCGTCTCCAGCGACTACCACTGCCACCAGATTCGGCGCGCCTACTACGGCGACCCGTATCGCTATGGCTATGGCGGGTTCGGCTTCGATGGCGGATGCGGATATGGCGGATACGACGACTACCTGCCCCGCGCGCGCTATTGCCCGCCATATTCCCGCAGCGGCTACAGCTTCCACGCGCTCGACCGCTACATCACCGGGCCGTCCTACTGGGACGTCTGGGAAGCCTCTCGCAAGGACGCGGTGCGCTACGAACTCTTCCGCGAAGCATACCCGCCTGATTTCGTGCACGAGCGCGAGCAGGAGCGCAGGCACATTGAGTTCACGCAGGAGCTGATGAAAGACGAAGGCTGGGAGCTTCTCGAAAAGGGCGAGGGACGCAAGGCGATCACGCACTTCGCGCGGCTGGCGACGCGCCATCGCGGCAACGGCCTGCCGAAAGTCGGCTTCGCGCTCGCGTGCGCGCTCGAGGGCGACGACAACGTCGCCGCCGCGTCGATGCGACACGCCTTGCAGACCGATCCCGATGCGCTCAACCAGTTCGTCGCCGACCCCAAGCTGCGCGAGCGCATGGCGGCGATGATCGAGCGCTACGGCGGGCAGGAGGAGCTTTCCTATCGTCGCGGCGATGCGCTCATCATGGCCGCGTCACTGCATTACCTGCTCGGGCAGTTCGAGGAATCGACCGATGCGATCGCGCGGGCGCTCGAAAATGGCGACAAGTTCCAAACCACGCTCGGCCTGCAGCAGCTCGCCAGCCGCGCGACCGAGCATCAGAACGCCCTGGCGATGAACGCGACGATGGAGACGAGCCCGGTGCGGGACCTTCCCAACCAGAAGGCCGGTGAATCGCGAAGCGACAAGCCGCGGATCGTCACTGCCGACTTCGCGTGGTTCGAGGCGGATTGATCTTGTTCCCCTATCCCCGATGGGGGGGGTGGGCGAGGGGTTAGGTCGAAGACTCGCCGTGGCGAGGGTGAGGGCACGTTGTGCAACGGCGCCAGCGACTCACGCCGCTTCGACGTCGAGGTATTCGGCCGCTGATAACGGCGCGGGGATGGGTTCGCCGTCTTCGCGCATGCCTTCGAGATGCATCGCGATGGCCTGACGCAGGTTTTCTCGCACGTCCTCGAGCGTCCGACCGGTTGCGACGCAACCAGGCAAATCCGGAACGTATGCCGAGTAGTTCCGCGTTCCCGACTCAATCACAACGGCGTATCGCATGAGAATCAACCTTCGCGTCGAAGACCAGCTTGCCGATAGATGCTGGCTAAGGTCTTTGGATGCACGTCATCTGAAGGATCCCCATGAATCGTGACTCGTCCAATTTTCGTTGAGTGCTTGAACTGTCTATGACTGCCCTTCTGCGCAACCTTCACCCATCCATCGTCCATGATCAATCGCAGGACCTCGCGGACCTTCATGGGCGAAATGTTATGTCACAATTCCTTTTCGAGCCACCGAGTTCTATCTCGCCGCCATCCGGCGCAGCACGGTGTGCAGGATGCCGCCGTTGCGGTAATAATCGACTTCCACCGGCGTATCGACGCGGCACGTCGTTGTGAACTCAATGGGCTTGCCGCCGGATTTCCTCGCAGTCACCTTGATCTGCTGCCGCGGCTTGAGCGCGTCATCGACCTCGATGTCGATGACTTCCGTGCCGTCAAGCCCGAGCGACTTGGCGCTTTCGCCCTCCTTGTATGTCAGCGGCAGCACGCCCATGCCGACGAGATTGCTTCGGTGGATGCGCTCGAAGCTCTCGGCGATCACCGCCTTGATGCCCAGCAGGTACGTGCCCTTGGCGGCCCAGTCGCGCGACGATCCCATTCCATAGTCCTTGCCGGCGAGCGCGACCAGCGGCGCGGCGTCGGGCTTCGCCTTGATGTCCGCATCAGAAGTCTGCGCCGCGCCGTAGGCGCACGCGACCTCGAAGATCGACGACACTTCGCCGGCCTTCAAGCCATCGGATTTGCCCAGATACTTCGACCACCCGCCTTCGGTTCCCGGCGCGAGTTGGTTGCGCACGCGGACGTTGGCGAACGTGCCGCGGACCATGACGCGGTCGTTGCCGCGGCGTGAACCGTAACTGTTGAACATGCTCACCGGCACGCCGTGCTCGATGAGGTACGTGCCCGCGGGCGAATCCTTCTTGATCGAGCCGGCGGGACTGATGTGATCGGTCGTGACGGAGTCGCCGACCATCACGAGGCACCGCGCGCCGTTGATCGGTTTGATCGGCGCGATGTCCGCGGTCAGATTGGTGAAGAACGGCGGCTCCTGCACGTAGGTGCTCTGTTCGTTCCAGTCATACAAAGCGCCGCCGGAGGCCTCGATCGCGCGCCACTCGTCCGAGCCCTTGAATACGTCGGCGTACTGCTCAATGAACTGCTCGCGCGTGACGCACTTGCTCACGACCTCATCAATCTCGTTCTGCGAGGGCCAGATGTCGCGCAGGAACACGCTCTTGCCACGTTTGTCCGTGCCGATGGGTTCGCGCGTCAGGTCGATATCGACGATGCCCGCCAGCGCGTACGCCACGACCAAGGGCGGCGAAGCGAGATAATTCGCCTTGCAATCCGGGTGAATCCGCCCTTCGAAGTTGCGATTGCCCGACAGCACCGACGCCGCGACCAGATCGTGCTCGTTGATCGCACTGCTGATGGCCTCGGGCAGCGGGCCGGAGTTGCCGATACACGTCGTGCAGCCGTAACCGACGAGGTAGAACCCGATCGCTTCGAGGTCGTCGAGCAATTCGGCTTTCGTCAAATAATCGGTCACGACTTTCGAGCCCGGCGCGAGTGAGGTTTTCACCCACGGCTGGCGCGTCAATCCAAGCTGCCGCGCCTTCTTCGCGACCAATCCCGCGCCGATCATCACGTCGGGATTCGATGTGTTCGTGCAGCTTGTGATCGCTGCGATGACGACCGAGCCGTGGCGCAGGCGGAACGTCTCGCCGTCCATTTCGACTTCGACGCTGTGCCGGGCGTCGTCCAGCACCGCGGTGGAATGCTCCGCGACCGCCGTGGTTGCATGGCCTCGGTCAGGCATGTTGCCCACCTGATGTGCCGGCGCGCCGCCCTCTTCGGTCCATCCGCCTGCGGGGTTGTGCACGAGCGTCGTCGAGTTCTTGCCGTAGGTCTTGTTGAGGTCGTGCGCCCAGTTGGACTTCATCGAGCTCAGCGCGATGCGGTCCTGCGGCCGCTTGGGTCCCGCCAGCGCCGGCTCGACCGTTGCCAGATCGAGCGACAACTCGGAACTGTATGTGATTCTGCGCGCATCGTCGCGCCACAAGCCCTGCTGCTTGCAATACTGCTCGACGGTCTTGATGAGTTTCTCGTCTCTTCCCGTCAATCGCATGTATTTGATCGTTTGCTCATCGACGGGGAAGAAGCCGATGGTCGCGCCGTATTCGGGCGCCATGTTCGCGATGGTTGCGCGGTTGGCCACCGGCATGTTCGCCAGGCCCGGGCCGTGGAACTCGACGAACTTATTCACCACGCCGTGATTGCGCAGCATTTCGGTGACGCGCAGCACGAGATCGGTCGCGGTGCATCCCTCGGCGAGCCTGCCCGTCATCTTGAAGCCGACGACTTCGGGAATGAGCATGTAAATCGGCTGGCCGAGCATCACCGCTTCGGCCTCGATGCCGCCCACGCCCCAGCCGACGACGCCCAGGCCGTTGATCATCGTCGTGTGCGAATCGGTGCCGACGAGCGAATCGGGATACAGCGTTCCCTCGTGGTCCCACACGACTTTCGCGAGGTATTCGAGATTCACCTGGTGCACGATGCCCGTCGCCGGCGGCACGACGCGGAAGTTGTCCAGCGCGCTTTGACCCCATTTGAGGAACTCGTATCGCTCCTGGTTGCGCTCGAATTCCTTCTGACTGTTGATCGTCAGCGCCATGCCGGAGTTAAACGCATCAACCTGCACGGAGTGGTCGATTACGAGATCGCAGGGCACCAGCGGGTTGACCTTCTTCGCACTCGCATTGTCGCCGGTCATGCGCACGATCGCGCCGCGCATCGCAGCGAGATCGACCACCGCCGGCACGCCGGTGAAGTCCTGAAGCACGACGCGGCCGGGGACGAAGGCGATTTCCGTCTCGCCGGGGTGCTGCGCGTCGTACTTCGCCAGGGCCTCGACATCTTCATCCCGCACGATGTGACCGTCGTGATTCCGCAGGCAGGCTTCGAGCAGCACGCGGATGCAGCAGGGCATCGCGTCGAGCCCGCCCTTTCCTGCGACCGCATCCAGCCGCCAGGTTTCGCGCTTACCCAGCGGCGTGTCGATCGT
>CAZLDF010000128.1:0-2973 GCA_964558095.1 uncultured Isosphaeraceae bacterium
GAAGCGGTGCTGCCCGCTCGCCGACCGGTTATCGGCCGCTGGCTCGACCGCGATCGGCCGAGCCGCCACCAGCGGTGGCTGGCGCGGCTGCCGCTCGGCGCGACGATCCAAGTCTCGAACGAACTCGCCGACGCGATGCGCGATCGCACATCGCACGTTCCATTCTGCTTCAAGGACCCCAGGTTTTGCTACACGCTGCCGGCGTGGCGGCCGTTCGTTGAAGGCGCCGTCTTCGTCTGCGTCTTTCGCGAACCCTCGCAGACCGTGCAGAGCATCCTTAAGGAATGCCGCGAAATGTACCTGCGCAGCCTCCGCATCGACGCAGCGGGCGCGTATGACGTCTGGCGGCTGATGTACCGGCATGTGCTCGATCTGCACTGCACGCGAGGCCACTGGCTGTTCGTGCACGCCCAGCAGTTGCTCGAAGCGCCCGGCCGCGATCGACTCGGCGCTTTCCTGCAAGCCCAGGTGGACCACGCCTTCGCCCAGCGGCAGCTCGTGCGTTCGCGGCCGACGGGCGACTGCCCACAGGAGGTGGCTCGCACCTATCTACAGCTCTGCGAGCGTGCAGGCTACGATCCGCGTTCAGACCAGCCGTGAGCGAATCGGCGCGCCCTGACCGCCAACCATGATCGTCACCGTCGCCATCTGCACCTGGAACC
This sequence comes from uncultured Isosphaeraceae bacterium, assembly GCA_964558095.1. Classification (GTDB taxonomy): domain Bacteria; phylum Planctomycetota; class Phycisphaerae; order Phycisphaerales; family SM1A02; genus CAZLDF01. Next base: position 663 of record CAZLDF010000128.1, read on the forward strand.
GCTGCGGCCTGCTGCGATCGACGCTGGCTCGCCTGACCGAAATCGTCGTCCCGCGCGGGTTGGAGTGGGAGCTGATCGTCGTTGACAACAACAGCACGGACGACACCGCAGCAGTCATCGAGTCGTTCGCCAATCGCCTGCCGCTGAGGCGCGTGTTGGAGGAGCAGATGGGGCTTTCCAACGCCCGCAACGCAGCGGTCCAAGCCAGCCGCGGCCAGTACATCCTTTGGACCGATGACGACGTGCTGGTGGATCATCACTGGCTCGAGGCGATGTGCGAAGCGTTCGAGCGGCATCCCGACGCGGCGTTCTTCGGCGGGCCGATCGAGCCGCTGTTCGAGGGCCAGCCGCCGCGATGGCTTGCCGATGATTGGCGGTTGGTGGCCGACGCATATGCGCTGCGCGACTTCGGAAGCCAAGAGCTGCCGTTGACGACGGACCGTCTGCCCTTCGGCGCCAACTACGCCGTTCGGACCGCGGAGCAGAGAGCGCATTCGTACAACCCGATGCTCGGCCGGCGCGGCGCGCAGATGACGGCCGGCGAAGAAACCGAAGTGCTTCTTGCCCTGCTCGCCGAAGGCTGCACCGGCTGGTGGACGCCCGCTGCAAGCGTCAAGCACTTCATTCCAACGCAGCGACAGACGGAGGAGTATCTTCGATCGTTCCACGAGGGCATCGGTCGCTATCTGGGCGAGCGCGATGCGCGACAAGGGGCCGTGACGCCGGTGACGCGGCTGTACGCACAGCTTCGCAAGTGGGCGGCGCTTGCGCGGCTGCCGATCTCCCGCCGGCTGCCCGGTCCGCGATGGTGGCTCGAGGACCTGCACATCGCGCACCAGTACAAGGGGCGGCTGGAGGGCTACGCGGAGGCTTCCGTGCGGGGCGAACCCAAGGGCGACCGATAAGCAGAGGCGAGCCGGAGCACACATGACCGAGGCCGCCGCACCATCGCCTTCGCCCTTCGACACCTCGCATCTGCGCCAGGATCTCGGCCGCCGCGCCGTTCGCGGCGGCGGCGTGATGATGCTCGCACTGATCGGCCGCAGCGTGCTGGGCGTCGCAGCGGCAGCGGTCCTCGGCCGCCTGCTCGATCCCAAGGACTTCGGGCTTGTGGCGATGGTCACCGCCATCATGCTCTTCTTGACGCAGATGCGGAGCTTCGGCCTTTCGGCGGCGACGATCCAGCGCGAATCCGTCACGCACGAGCAGGTCAGCACGCTCTTCTGGGTCAACGGAGCGTTCGGGCTGTTGATGACAGCGATCTTCGCGGCGATCGCGCCCGCCCTCGCCGCGTTCTACAACGATCCGCGGCTGCTCGACATCGCGCTTGCCTTGGCGTTGACGTTTCTCCTCAGCGGATTCGGCGTGCAACACGACGCCTTGCTGCGGCGGCGCATGCAGCTCGCGGCCGTCGCGTGGATCGGTCTTGTGTCCGAGGCGGCGGGCATCGTGGTCGGCGTGCTCTCGGCGTGGTACGGCGCGGGCTACTGGTCGCTGGTCTATCTGCGACTGTCCAGCGCGCTGGTCTTGACCGTTGGGTCGATCATCGCCTGCCGGTGGCGGCCTGGGCTTGCGAAGCGCGGCGCCGGGACGTGGTCGATGATCAAGTTCGGCGGGAACCTGACGGCAGCGCATTTCGTGCGAACCGTCGCCGAGCGCATGGACAGCGTGCTCATCGGCCGCTTCGTCGGCGCGGAAGCGCTTGGCTTCTACAGTCGCGGCTTCTTTCTGCTCATCACGCCGGTCAGCCGCGTGTCGCTGGCGCTGCAAAGCGTCGGGATTCCCGCGCTCAGCCGGCTTCGCAGCGAGCCGCAGTGGTATCGGTCGTTCTATCGCAACGCGCTGGAGCTGGTGGGCTCGGTGTCGATCCCGGCGACGCTGTTCGCCTTCGTCGCCGCCGAGCCGCTCGTGCTGGCGGTCCTCGGCCCGAAGTGGAGTGCGGCGGCGCCGATCCTTCGCGCCATCGCGCCGCTCGCGCTGGTCGTCAGCCTCGCGTTCACGACCGCGTGGGTGTACGAATCGATCGGCCACACGCAACGACTGCTGCGGTGGATCATCGTGCGCGCCGCGCTCACCCTGTGCGTCTATGCGTTCGTGCTGATGATGGGCTGGGGGGCGCTGGGAATCGCGATCGGCCTGTCCACCCTGGTGTGCGCGCTTTGGCCGATCTCGCTGCCCTACTGCTTCAAGGGAACGCCGCTGCGCCAGCGCGATGTGTGGCAGGTGCTGTGGCGGCCCGCGCTGGCGAGCGCCACGGCGTGCATCGCCGCGGGCGCGCTGCTTCGGCTCTGGGCGAGCGCGACGCCGCCGG
>CAZLDF010000129.1:0-5314 GCA_964558095.1 uncultured Isosphaeraceae bacterium
ACAGACGGTCATGTGCCCCGGGGCGTTCAACGCGCTGGTGGCGAAGGCCGTGGCACAGGCCGGGCTCGACGCCTGCTACATCTCCGGCGGCGCAACCGCCAACGTCGCGGGCTATCCCGACATCGGCCTCATCACGCTCACGGAAATGTGCCGGACGATTCGTGAAATCGTGGATGCGTCCGGCCTGCCGGTCATCGTCGATGCCGACACAGGTTACGGCGAAGTTGAGTGCGTGATCCGCACCACCATCGAGTACGAACGGGCCGGCGCGGCGGGCCTGCATATCGAAGACCAAATCTTCCCCAAGCGCTGCGGCCATCTCGACGGCAAGGAATTGATTCCCGCAGAGGACATGGTGGAGAAGGTGGCCGCCGCGGCGAAACACCGGTTAAGCAAGGACTTCATCATCATCGCCCGCACCGATGCCCGCTCCATCCCCGGCGCAGGCGGCGGAATGAAGGAGGCGATCAGGCGCGCCAATCTCTACCGCAAAGCCGGCGCGGACATGATCTTTCCGGAAGGGTTGGAATCTGAAGTGGAGTTCGCTGAATTCGCCAAGGCCTGCCCCGGCCTGCTGCTGGCGAACATGACCGAATTCGGCAAGACGCCGGACATTTCCGTGAATCGATTCGCGGAACTTGGATATCAACTCGTCATCTATCCGCTGAGCATGATGCGCCTGGCGATGGGGCACGTGACGCGCGGCCTGAAAACGCTCAAGCGCGACGGCACCGTCCGCGAATTGCTCAATCAGATGCAGACTCGCGATGAACTGTACGACCTGCTTGGCTACTCGCCGGGCGAGCAATGGAACTATCCGAGTACGCCGGATCGGACAGGCACGAATGTGGCACGGACGTCTCGCCCGTGAGTCGGTCTGCTTCGCACAATTCTGTGAACTGCATCAAGCGTCCGAGGATCGTCAAGAACACTCGTCGAGGCGACAATGACAAGCAACAACGCCCTTCGGGAGCGCGTGTGTCACCGCACCTCGACACCGAACAGCCAACGACGTCGAATGCAGTTCACACGTCGCGATCGACCGCGGAGTGAACGATGCCGGATCAGGACTGTCCCGCAAGTTCGACGCCGCCGCCACGCCGCATGAGCGATGACGAGGCGCTGCTGGAGTTCGTGCGCGAGCGCGATGCGCCGTGCCCGCGCTGCGGCTACAACCTGCGCGCCCTCTCGCGACCAGTGTGTCCTGAATGCTCGCAGAACCTGGTTCTCAAGGTGGGCGCGACAAACTTTTCGGTGTTCTGGTTGATCGCCGCCGTCGCTCCTGGGATTTTCTCGGGAATCACCGCGATCGTCTTCCTCGTTGTCGCCATGCTCATGGGACCGCCGCCGACGGACGTGGTCGTCATCGGCTGCCTGCTGGCGGCCAGCGGCGCCGTCGCGCTCGCCGTGATCCTGCGAGCGCGGCGCTTTCTGCGGCTTGGTGACGATGTCCAGAGGACAGTTGCGATCATCACGTGGTTGATCCATCTCCTCGGTTTCTATTTGTTCCTCATGTGGGTCGGCGCGATTTGAGTTGCGAGTTGATTCGGATCCCGAACGAGCCGCGCCGGCCGCTCATTGGAGAATCACGCCGGGGTGCTTACAGACGGTTGCGACGATGCTCCATTGCACAACGCGCGCACAAGCGTGACGCTCCTCAGGGCCGCGCGTGGATTTGGCCGGTGGGCGTGCCATACTCACACGATCGGCGATCGCCTCGCCGCGCTCTTTGGAATGTTCATAGAGATTGCCTGAGGGGCCGCGGAGTCCGTCCACACGCGGCCAGGGGACTCACGACGCGGAGCGTCGAGGTACCGAGCGTGTTGCGCCCTGCGATTCAAACGCCGTGCCAAACCGCTGCGCAAACGTCACGGCTGCGCGAAAACCTGACAAGCGTCAAAACGGCGCGCGCAAAGTAAAAGGGGTCTATGACCGCGTGTTTACCCATCTTAACAGTTTGACATTTGATTGGGCCGGCAAGTCAACGCGCCAGCGCACCCTGATAGAACTTCGCCAGCTCCGCCTTCAGCTTCGCGCGCGACGGCTCGTGGATGTACATCATGTGACCGGACTCGTAGTACGTCGTCGTGATGTGGTCTTCAAGCTCCGCTTCGAGGCCCAGGTGCGACATCGTGTAGTCGGTCGCGAAATAGGGCGTGGCGAAGTCGAAGTAGCCGCTGGCGACGAAGACGCGCAGCGACTGGTTCTCGGTCATCGCACTGCGCAGCGTTTCGGCGACGTTCAGATACTGGTTGCGCGCGTCGCCATAGTTCCATGGCTGCACGCGGCCAGTGAGAATCTCATACGGCAGGTCGCTTTTGAATTCGAGTTCCTCGCGCATGTAGGCGTTGAGCGTCGCGGTAAACGGCCCCTGAATCGCGGCGTAGCTCGGGTCGTAAGAAGTGGAAGCGCCGGCGGCGTCGGCGTCGATGCCGACGAAGCGGCTGTCCAGCCGGCCCACGGTGCGCCGCTGATCGCGCAAAAGCTCCTTGCAGAACCAATCCTGTCGCAATCGCAAGTTGGCCTGTTCGATGCGTTCGACAGCGACGCCGGTGTAGCGAGCGAGCGTCGCGGCGATCCGCCGCCGGTCGTCTTCGCCAAGGTCCGCGCCCTGCATCAGCGCCAGCGAATACTCGTTGAGCGCGAAGTCTTCGACGGCCGCCAGCGTGGCGGCGAGATCGCGCTGCAGATCGTCTTCGAGCTGGTGGTGATACCACGCCGTGGCGGTCATCGTCGGCAGGAAGAGCACGTGGGGCAGGTCGTTGCCGCGATCGAAGCGCGCGGTCTGGAAGTTCAGAATCGACGAGACCAGCACGATGCCGCTGAGGAACATGCCGTGACGGTCCTGCAGATGCCCGGCGAGGCCCGCGGCTCGCGTCGTGCCATAACTCTCTCCCGCGAGAAACTTCGGCGAATCCCAGCGCTTGGAGCGCGTGGTGTACATGCGGATGAATTCGCCGACCGATTCGATGTCCTCGTTCACGCCGTGGAATTGTTTGGCGTCCTGATCGTCGGCAGCGCGGCTGTACCCGGTGGTGACCGGGTCGATGAAGACGAGGTCGGTGACGTCAAGCAGCGTGGCGTCGTTGTCCACGAGCTTCCAAGGCGGCGGCGTAAGCGCGCCAGCGTCGCCCATATCGACGCGCTTGGGGCCGAACGCGCCAAGGTGCAGCCAGACCGACGACGAGCCGGGACCGCCGTTGAAGCAGAAGGTGATGGGTCGCAGGGAGTCGTCTTCTTCGGCCTCGCGTTCGAGTGCGTAAGCGATATAGAAGACGTTGGCGAGGACCGTGCCGTCTTCCTTCTTGAGCGGGATGGTGCCGGCGGAGGCGACATAGGCCAAGTCGCGCCCGGCGAGGTTGATGACGTGCTGCGTGGTGGACACCTCGTCGCGCGGCGCCGGCGCTTCGGGCGGGTCCTCGGGCGCGACGGCCGGGTCGGCGTTGACGGGGGGCGTCGATTCCTGGAGGCCCCAGACGCGGGCTGCGATCAGCACGGGCAAGACGAAGGCAGCCGATTTCAACATGGGAAAGCAGGGACGAGAGGGCATGTGGGGCTCCGTGAATCGCTGAACAGAGACGTATCAGTGCTCAGGCTACCAAGCCCGCCACGGCCTTGCGGGGGCGGTGCGAGGCGGAGGCTTCGCACGTGAACGAAGATTAATGGCATATTTCTCGGACCCGCCCCATTTTTCACTTGCAATCTGGAGAAACTTGAGTAGATTGCATAAGTCGTTGAGCGCCTCGGCGTTCGGCGACAAGAGTTGAGAAGAGACCGTTTCGAGAATCGAGAGAGAGAACCACAATGCAATGGATACTTCGCAGCGGGATCCGCTCCCGGTTTGCGATCGCCGGCGCCGCTTTGTCCGCCGCGGCGTTCGCCGGTCCAGTGGAGGCAGGGCTGATCATTGATCTGGGCGGCGGATGGGAGTGCGAAATCGTCGCCGCCCCGACCGACTTCGCCGACGTCAACCCCGACGGCGTCGATGTCGAAAACGACCGCCTGTTCATCCAGAAGTTCTGGGAGTTCCTTACGCTTGACGAGTTCAGCGGCCAGCCCGACCCGGCGCACATCATGTTCCGCCAGATCGCCCCGGACGAGGACACCGTCAGCCAGATCGTCATCAACAACGAGGTGATCGTCAACCACACCGGCGTGGCGTGGACGAGCTATCAGAACAGCATCGTCGGCAACGCGGCGCGCTTCAATCCCGCGCTTTCCGCGGGCTTCGACGTCTCGCCCTTCACCGACCTGACGTTCTCCAACAACAACCAGACGGCGACGGCCTCCGGCGGGGTGCTGCCCAGCGGCGACACGCCCTGGACGCCCGGGCTCGCCGGCGGCGCGCTCGTCATCGACATCGACCTGTCGGGGACGCAGCCCGCGAAGTTCCTGCTGAAGGAACTGCCCGGCATCATTCCCGCCCCCGGCGCGCTGAGCGTGCTGGCGCTGGGACTGGTCGCAGCGCGACGCCGCAGGCGCGGCGCGTGACATGATCGTCAACAACAAATGAACAAACCGCGGCCAACGGCCGTATGCAACGATACAACCTTTCTTCCTCCACACCCTTACTTCTTGTGAGAGAGAGCAACAACCGCTGGGAACATGAGCCCGGCGGTTGTTGTTTCATACTCATTCTCGAAGCAATCGGGGTCAGAAGTCTCTGCGAATGAACACTCCCGCTGCGACCACCAGGACCGCCGTCTCGAATAGCAACGAGGTTCCAATCACCCACCACACGGAGCGGCCGCGGATCGCCTGCTGAGCATCCATGTGAAGTTGTTGTTGATCGATTTCGATTCCGAACATTGGCTCGCCACGATGATCCGGTTGCTCGCCCGCGGGATCGAGTTCAGCGAGGTCGATCATCCACCGTTCAAGCAGAGCGATCGTCTCGGCGGTTTTCGGCAACACCGATTTCACGCGCAGGACGAGGCTCTGGATGGTTTCACTGGTTGATCGGGCCCGCTGCGCGCTTTCGAGGTCGCTTCGCTGGCGGGCCAACTCTCGTTCCACGCGATGCACGAACGTTTCATCAACCACTGCTTGCGGATCCGCCTGTCTCAGCTTGGCCAGCGACTGTTCATTTCGCTCGATCAGGCGTTCGTTCTCCCGAATTCCCTGCTCGGCCATCAGCTTGAAGTTCATCGCGCCGGACTCGGCCAGATGAATGCAGAAGACGAGCAGCCAGAACAGCAGAGTCAACAGCAGCGCCGCGATCGTCGATCGTGTCAACACGCCGAGCAGCGTACACACGCAGAATAGGTAGCTGAAGAAGAGCAGCACGAGCGGAATCGCAAGCAACACCGCCGGG
>CAZLDF010000130.1:0-2542 GCA_964558095.1 uncultured Isosphaeraceae bacterium
TCGACATGGGCGGCACCACCGCGAAGCTCGGCGCAGTGGACGACGGCGCGCCCGCAATTTCTACTATGGCATGAAGCTGGCGCCGGAGCCCAAGCGAAGTTCGCTCTATGCCCTCTACGCATGGATGCGCCAGGCCGACGATTTGATCGACAACGCCGCCGCGGGCGATCTTTCCTGCCGCAGCGTGATCGACGAATTCCGTGCGCAAACGCTGGCGACCTTCAACGGGTCGGCGCCCAATCGGCACCCGTTCTGGCTGGCGCTGTTCGACACCGCGCAGCGCTTCAAGCTCGATCCCGTTCATTTCGAGCAGATGCTCGATGGGCAGCTTTCGGACATCGTGCCGCGACCATACGAGACCTTCGATGATCTGAAGACGTACTGCCATCACGTCGCCTCGACTGTCGGGCTGCTGTGCATTGAAATCTGGGGCTATGCCGATCCCTCCGCCAGGCAGCGCGCGATCGAGCGCGGCATCGCGTTTCAGTTGACCAACATCCTGCGCGACGTGCGCGAGGACTTCGACGCCGGCCGGATTTATCTGCCGCGGGAAGACTTCTCGCGGTTCGATTTGACGCCGCAGCAGTTGCGTTCGTGGTCGAAGCCTGATGCGTGTCGGGCGATGGTGCTTCAGCAGGTCGATCGCGCGGCGTCCTTTTATGAATCGTCGGCGCCACTGGACGAGATGATCTCGCCCGATTGTCGCCCGACGCTGTGGGCGATGACGCGCATCTACCACCAACTGCTCGAACGGATACGCGAGCGGCCGGAGTTGATCGTGCGCGAGCGGCGGATGCGCATCAGCTCCTGGCAAAAAGGCGCGATCGCCTTGCAGGCGCGGTGGGGCATCGGCGCGAGCCGAGCGGCGACGGTGTGAAGCGCCGCGTCGTCATCGTCGGCGGGGGACTGGCGGGGCTCGCCGCCGCCGTGCGCCTGTGCGAGGCCGACTGCACGCCAATCGTTCTCGAAACACGCAAGAAGCTCGGCGGGCGCGCCACCAGCTTCATCGATCCGCGCACGAATGCCGTGCTCGACAACTGCCAGCACGTCCTCATGGGATGCTGCACCAACCTCATTGATTTCTACGACCGCATCGGCGTGCTCGACCGCATCCACTGGCACGACACGCTCCATTGGACCGATGGCGTGCATGGCATCGACGCGCTTCGCCGGGGATTGCTGCCCGCGCCGCTGCACTTCGCCGGCGCATTCCGCCGCATGAAGATCTTCACAAAGCGCCAGAAGAGGGCGATCTCGCGCGGCATGTGGCGCATGGTTCGCATTGGCGCCCGCGGGCGCTTCGAATGGTCGAATCGAACCTTCGCGCAGTTCCTCGAATCGTGCGATCAGCCGGATGATGTCGTCCGCAGGTTCTGGCAGCCGATCGTGGTGAGCGCCTGCAACATGGATGCGCATCGCGTAGGCGCTGCGTACGCGCTGCACGTGTTTCAGCAGGGTTTCCTCGCGAATAAGTGGTCGTACACTATGGGTTTGCCCTCCGTGCCGCTGTGGGAACTCTATGACCCGGCGCAGCAGTTCATCGAGTCGCATGGCGGCGAGGTTCGGCTCGGATGCGCTGCACGCTCGATCAGCTACGACGGCACGCGCGTCACCGGGGTGGTCACGGCCGACGAATTCGTCGATGCCGGCGCGGTCGTGAGCGCGGTTCCCCCCGATCGACTCGACAAGCTGGTATCGGACTCGCTGCGCCGCGCCGATTCGCGACTCCAGCGATTGAATGAGATTGCGTACAGTCCGATCCTCGGCGTGCACCTGTTCTTCGAGCAGCCAGTGCTGAATCTGCCGCACCTGGTGCTCGCGGGGTTCGACACGCAGTGGTTGTTCAACAAGGGCAGTGACGATCGAGGCTTGCATCACCTCCACGCAGTGATCAGCGCCGCCGACGCATGGATGGACCTGGCTGAAGACGAAATTGTCAGCCGCGTGATGCAGGACATTCATCGCGCGCTGCCCGACACAGTCGGGGTGCGGCCCGTCGAGGCTCGGACGGTGAAGGAGAAACGTGCCACGTTCGCGGCAAACCCGGGCTTCGAGTCGCTTCGGCCAAGCGCCGCAGCCGGGACGGTCGGCCTGGGCGGTGGGGGCGTCGAGAACCTGCTGCTCGCCGGCGACTGGTGCGACACCGGGTGGCCGGCGACGATGGAGAGCGCGGTGCGAAGCGGCTACGCCGCCGCTCAGGCGATCACTGGCAAGGGGGGGGTCGTCGAAGACGCGCCGCCGGGGCTGCTCGCCTATTTGCTCGGGTTGCGATAGGTCGCCTGCTAAGCGGCAAGCCGCTTCGCCGCGTCGGTGCTTGCATTCACTTTCTGCAAAGCGCCGTACGCGGCGTACTTGAACAACTCGCTGAGCGACGGGTAATTAAAGCATGTGCCGATGAAATACTCGATGCCCAGGTTCTGCGCGATCGCGAGCTGCGCGATGTGGATGATCTCGGTCGCGCCCTCGCCGACGATGCTCGCGCCCAGGAGCTGCTGCGTCGAACGGTCGAACACGCACTTCATCATGCCCTGGTCGTCGCCGA
>CAZLDF010000131.1:0-3558 GCA_964558095.1 uncultured Isosphaeraceae bacterium
GTCCACGGCCCCGGCGGGCTCGATGATGAGGGCTGAACTTCGCAGCGGACTTGTCGCCGGCGACAGAACCTTCGAGCCGCCGCTCGAGCGGCAGCTTGTTTACTCCAGTCGCGGCGCGGCGTACACGCTGGCGGTCCCGGCGCATGCGGTCAACGATGCGCTGCGTGCGCTGGATCGCGTCACCCGCGGCCGCAGCATGCTGATGGTATTGCCGGCTGATGACGAACCAGCCGCGGCGCCGCGAGCCGAGTCCGACGGCTCGGTCGCGCAGCGCTGGCGCCACGATCGCCTGGCGTTCGCGGAAATGCTTGAGTCGCTGCGTAGCGAAAGCCCCGAAACCATCGTCGAGTTGCCCCTGATCGTGCGCGGGCACTGAATGCCATCAACCGATGACGAGCCCCACGCGCGAGCGTGGGTTGCCGACATCGGCCGCGTTCTCACAGTGCAACCTCCGCTTGCGCGGAGGGCTCGTATGTGAACGATCATCGCGCCGGCGGCGTCAGCGCCATTTCCTGACGAGCCCCACGCGCGAGCGTGGGTTACCGACGCCTGCCGCATTCAGGCAGTGCAACCTCCGCTTGCGCGGAGGGCTCGTATGTGAACGATCATCGCGCCGGCGCCTTCAGCGCCATTTCCTGACGAGCCCCACGCGCGAGCGTGGGTTGCCGACGCCGGTCGCATTCTCACGGCGCAATCTCCGCTTGCGCGGAGGGCTCGCAGTCGAATGGATCGTCACGCACGCGTGCGCTCGCGTTCTCTCACCTTGGCAAATACGGCTCGAGCCACGGCAAATATTCCAGCGTCGTGTCGATGTACGTCACCGCCAGCAGCGCCAGCGCGGTCAGCGCCAGCACCACCAGCAGCAGCGGATTGCGCCGCGTGCGGATCAGGCCGGGAAAACGCTGGCTGAGGTGATCGACGACGGTTCCTCCGCCGTAGGCCAGGACGATGAGCGCGCCGCCCGTGGCGAAAGCGTACATCGCCAGGTCCACCGATTCGCCATAGCCGCCCGTGAAGATCGTGAACACCATCGAGGCGCCGATCATCAACACCACCAGCGCGCCGACAAGGTCGCGCGAGCGATGAACGGCGGGGGCGAACTCCGCGGGCGATGTCGTGCGAGCCATGGCAGGAACACTCCAGCGCCTCCGAAGCATGCATCATGCCTTTGCCGCCGGCTCGATTCCACGCCGCGAGTCCATCCGATCGCGGGACCGCGCCAAACGATGACGTTGGTCCGCGTCAGGCAAGCGAATTCGAGGTTCTCGGACCCGCGATCGGGACGAGGCCGCCGCCTCAGGAGGCGCGGCGGACCTTGGGTTCCTCGCCTCGCCGCAGGCGACCGATGTTGGCGCGATGCTTGTACACCACCAGCAGCGCGAGCGCCCCCGTGACGATGAAGGGGGGGGACGCATGCACGAAATCCGCCCAGGGATCGGTCGTCGTGGTGCGCACCGAGAGCAGCGCGCATGACAGCGGCAAGGACGCCGCGGCGATGATGCTCGCCAGCGAGACGTACCTGAACAATCGAAGGGCGACATACCACACGAACAGCGCCGCCAGCGCCGCCGCGGTGAGCAGGGGCCACATGGCCAGCAGCGCGCCGAAGCCGGTGGCGACGCCCTTGCCCCCGCGGAACTTCAGAAACACAGACGCGATGTGCCCCAAGACCGTGGCCAGCGCCACCGCCAGCCACAGCCACATCTGCGCTTGCGTCAACTCGTCCGCGCCGTGCCCGAGCACGCCGGTGATCAATCCGGTGATGAGCACCGGCACGGCGCCCTTGAGCGCATCGAGCCCGAAGCACAGCCGGCCGAAGCCCCGCCCCAGCACGCGCCCGACGTTTGTCGCGCCGACGTTGCCCGAGCCGGCCTTGAAGATGTCCACGCCGCGCGACCGCGCGATGATCACCCCGACCGGAATCGAGCCGATCAGATACGCGCCGATGATGCAGGCGGTCCAGATGAGCGCAGCGTCCCGCGGCATGCGGCCACTGTACCCGATCCGGCGCGGAACGTGGCGCGCATCGCCGCGAACTTCGAGATTGCTGAAGCGGCGCGCCACACTCTGGGCCGCGCTTCACCGGCGTGGTGTGTGTGGTCATGTGCGCTCGCCGACGTAAAGGCGCTGCTACGATGGATTCGCGAATGCAGCGCGAGTCAGAACAATCCGGTGATGAAGTGGTTTTCGCGCCCGTGCCGCGCGTCTGTCGTCGGCGCACCCTGCGGCGGCGACTGGAACACGTGTACGACCTCGACGACGCGATGGTCCAGCGCTTGTGGTCGGACGCCGAGAGTGTGTTCGCGCAAGCGCGCGTGATCAAAGAAGGCAATCGATCGGTCGTGGCGCGGCTGGATGGCCCGAACGGCCCGATGCTGCTGAAATGGTACCTGCCGCAAGGGCTGTTTCACATGCTGACGCACGCGTGGAGCCCTTCGCGCGCGCGGTGGAGCTGGCGAATGGGCTGGCTGATACGCGCCGCGGGCGTGCGCACGCCCCGGCCGCTGGCGATCGTCGAGGAGCGCTGCGGCCCGCTGGTTCGTCGCGCCGTGCTCGTCACCGAGTTCATCGATGGCCGCGACCTTCACCAGGTCGCGACCGATGCGAACGTTTCTCGCGAACTGCTCGATGATCTGGCGGCGCAGCTTCGCGAGTTGTGGCGCCGCCTCGGCGCCGCCCGCATCACCTGCGACGACATCAAGGCCAACAACTTCATGATCGACAAGGGGGGGGCGATGTGGCTGGTCGATCTCGACGGCGCGCGGCGGTGGCCCCGCGGCGGCGCTTTCGACCGGATCTTCCGGCGCAAACGCAGCAAGGATCGCGAGAGCTTCATCAATCGCTGGGTCGAGCATTCGCAAGCGCGGGAACTCTTCGCGCCAAGCCTGGATGCCGCATAGGCGGCTCAGAGTGCCGTGGTCTGACGAGTCTTCGAGGAAGGCCACGGCGCCTGGCTCCGAGGTGCATCGTTTTCCGGCCTGGCGGCCTGGGTTTAGCGGGGCGATTGAGTCGCGCGCGATGCGAGCGTTGCGTTTGCCGCGTACGCGACGTCCTCGACGCCGATGCGCTCGATCGTGCACGCTTTGGGATGCTGGTCGGCGACGAATTCCTCGGGCAGGAACGGTTGCGCCAGCAGCCGCCGCTCGAGTAAGGGGGGGGCGGGGGGGGGCAGGATCGTCCAGCGGTGATCGGTCGGACCGAAGAGGCTGACGACGGGCGTGCTGAACGCGGCGGCGATGTGCCGCGGACCCGTGTCGTTGGTGATGAGCAGCGCAGCGCGCTTCAGAACGCCTTTGAGTGAACCGAGGCGCACGCCGCGAGCCTGCAGATCGACGATCGGCGCTTTCGCTGCTGCGACGACAGCATCGATCACATCGCGCTCGACCGGCGAACCTGTGACGGCGATCACCACGTCGTCGAACCGCGACGCGAGCACCTCGGCGACAAGCGCGAAGCGCTCCGCCGGCCAGCGCTTGTCCAGCCGATTGGCGCCGGGGTTGAGCACGATCAATCGCTGGTGCGGCTGGAGGACGTCGCGCAACACTTCGTCGGCGGCGG
>CAZLDF010000132.1:0-2864 GCA_964558095.1 uncultured Isosphaeraceae bacterium
GCCGGCGGCGGCGGCGAAGCTGCCGGGAGGTCGCCGCGCCGATTCCATCGCCGCTTACATCGTGCCCTCTCAGCGCCTGCGCACGCTCCTGGCGCAGCGCGTCGATCCTTCGGCCATCAACGTCGTGCGTCCCGGCGTCAGCCCGCGGAACCTCAATCGCCCGCGTCCCGATCATCCCGCGACATCGGCGGGCACGGCGCCGGCGCCTGTGGCGGCGGGGCGCGCCTCGATCGCGGTGCTCACCGTCGGCGAAACGCGGGCCGCCTGCGAAGCGCTCTTCGAGGCCCTGCATCAACTGCTCGCCGAGGGGTTGTCGCTCGAGGTGTTCCTGGAGCTTCGTGGACCGCGCGCGCACGAAACGTGGCGCAGCGCGAGGCGACAGGACCTGCTCGCCTGCGTTTCCACGTTTGCCGACGCGGACAGCCTGCGGCGGCTGTTGCTGCGATGCGACCTGATGCTCGCGCCCGAACCGGCGGGCGAACACCGCGGCGTGATGCTCGAAGCGATGGCGCTCGGCGTGCCTCTGGCGCTGGCGGGCGACCGCTTCCTCGAGACGCTCGAGGATCGCGTCAACTGCCGCATGCTCGAACCGGGCGATGGCGAGCAGTGGCGCCAGTGCCTTCGCGAGCTGCTGACCGACGCCCCCGCCGTTCGCTCGCTTCGCCGGGCCGCCCGTCAGACCATTCGCGACCAGCACGGCAGCCGCCAGCAGATCGAAGGAACGCTACGAACGTTCCACCAGGTCGTATCGGGCGAGGTGTATCCATTCGTCCCTGCGGCGCCGAGGGGGGCTTGATTATCGGTCGCGGCGGGTCGGGGCTCGCGCCGGGCAGGGGGTCGGCCGGCCGAGTCTGGAAAAGCATCCGGAAAATTGACGATTTGAGGCGGCTCTCGCCGACGATGGCCCCTGTCAGTTGACATCTTTCTCCCCTCCGCCCCGTTGTTGCATTCGTGCCGCAACGGGGTTTTTGCAGGGTTCGAGACTCCGCGGAGGAACCATCGCATGGGCTGCCGCGTCTGACAGCGCAGGCCGGTGTCGAGTCACCGGCGACATTTCATTGAGCGAAGCCCTCTTTGCCCGGGCGGTATCGACGAGCGGCCTTGCCGGGTCGTGCGGGCCCGGCTCTTGCCAGAAGCCCCATTGCGTTGATACAGTAACGGGCCATTTCCCATCAGCTTCGCTTTGGCGCGCTGCCGTGCGGCAGCTCTTTGCGGAAGGAACTCAACCATGAAAGCTCGATTGATCGTCTCATTGGCGGCTACTTCGGTCGTCCTGTTCGTTTGCGGCCTGAGCGGCTGCGACAATTCGCCCGGCGCGGGAAGCGGCGGCACCTCGCAGAGCGTGGAAGAGCGTGCTGCATCGCAGCCGAAGTTGAAGCCGCCTGGGCATGACGCCGGCGCGGGCGCCGTGGGCCAAGGCTCGGGCCGTGGCGGTTCGAACACCGACGACGACGAGTAACCGCTCTCGCGGCATCCGAACGTCGAAGATTTCTCAGGCAGGCCGGCAATTATGTGCCGGCCTGTCTTCATTCGTCGCGCACCGCCTCACCTGGTTGATCCAACTCGAACAAAAACCGCCGACAGGAATGAATCCATATCGGCGGCGGGTGGATGGCAGGTTGCAGGTGACTGCAGCGGCCCGCAGTCGCGCACGTCACCCAATATCGCGGGTCGGCCCCTGCGAATCAAGCCCATTTTGCGGGCAATCGCGCAAAGAACCAAGATTCATCACGGCCGAGCCAAAAGTCGGCGACCCCCAAGCTCCCGATCTTCGCTATTTCGCGGTGAACACCGCCGCAGCGGCCGCTCGGCAACCCGACACTCGCAGCGATCGGCCGTACCCCCCTTCGCCCCCCTCCCCCTCACCCTCACCCCAGCAGCAGCGATCGCAGAATGTCGAGGCCCCGTTCGAGCTTCTCCTCAGCAGTCGCGAAACTCAGGCGAAAGTGCGTGTCACGCCGGCTGAAGACGCTTCCGGGGATGACGAGCACGTTGTGCTCGACGGCGAGCTGCGCGAACTGCGTCGCGGTAAGCCCCCGCCGCCGCGGAACCTCGACAAAGGCATAGAACGCTCCGCCGGGCGTGACGAGATTCGTCACATCGCCGAGGCGCTGCACCACGAGATCGCGGCGGCGCTGATATCGCTGCACTTGCTCGGACATATCGACGTCGAACGCCCCAACCACGCCAAGCTGCGCCATCGAGGGCGCGCAGGTGAACGTGTACTGCTGCAGCTTCATCATCTGCTGGATGATCGCTTTCGGACCGGCGGCATACCCGAGCCTCCACCCGGTGCAGCCGTAGGTCTTGCCGAAGCCGCGGATCAGCAGCATCTGGTCGGTCAACCGCGCCGGGCTCGGGCAGCGGCCGCCCTCCAGGCACTCTGCATAGGTGAACACATCGTAGATTTCGTCGGAGATCAGCAGCACGCCTCGCCGCTGGCACAGCTCAACCAGCTCGCGATGCTCCTCGCCGGAAAGCACCGCGCCGGAAGGATTGCCCGGCGAGTTGATGATGAGCACCTTCGTGCGATCGGTGATCAGCGGCTCGACGCGGTTCGCCGTCACATGGAAATCGGGATAGGTGTCGCAGAACACGGCCTTCGCTCCGCACAGTGCCGCGTGCGCCGGATAGATGACAAAGTACGGATCGCCGAGGATCACCTCGTCGCCGGCGTTCAGCGTCGCGAGCATCGCCAGCAAGATCCCGCCGCTGGTCCCGGACGTCACCATCGAACCCAGGTCGTCCGAAGGAACTTCCCAGCCGACGTCCGACCGCAGATGATCGGCGACCGATCGAAGTAGCTCGGCGGCGCCTTGCGTAAGCGTGTAGCCGTTGCGGTCGTTCTCGATCGCCTCGATCGC
>CAZLDF010000133.1:0-4953 GCA_964558095.1 uncultured Isosphaeraceae bacterium
GGCGGCGAGCCTCCAGCCGTCCCAGCCGCCGACATTGCACGAGGTGCCGCTGGAACTGGGCAATGTGCGAACGAAGCTGACGGTGCCTGGCTCGGCGGAGGACGCCCGTGCCGCGCGCGAGGCGTCGCAGACTGAGCAGGCCGTCGAACGCGAGCGCCGCACGTACGAGGATGTTCGCCGCGAGCCGATCCTCTCAGCCACGCAGCGATTGACGATGGTGGCGCAGCGCTGCCGGCTGAAGGCCCGGGGCGTGCAGTGGGCGATGCAGCGCCGCCAGATGCTCCGCGACGGCGCCGACCTCGATTCGCAGATCAAACCCACCGACTGGGACATCATCGGCCAGGCCAAGCAGATGCCGAATTGCTATGTATGGGCGATGGACCCGTGGGGCCCGAACTTGCCCGAGGACGGCAAGCTCGAGGAGATGGCGGGCAATTACGAAATTCTCGCCGAGGCGGCCGAGCTGGCGCTGCGCGCGATCGAGCAGCGCAGCGATGAAGGCCAGGCGCTGCCGCGCGGCGTGTATGAACTCGTCGCCGAGGCCCAGTCGGCGCTGCGGCGCGCGCTCGAAGAGGACATCGGCCTGGCCAAGGCCGATTACGATCAGCGCGAGGTCTATTTGTGGCTGTGTGATGAACTGCGCGCCCATCAAATTCACCTCGCCAGGTACATGCGCATCGACGACCCCGCCGATTCCGCAAGCTGGCGCTCGCTGGGCCAGCGCCTGCAGGGCTTCGTCACCGACATGCAGCGGCAGCGCGACCGCGGCAAGGTGATTCAGCAGGCTCTGACCAAGGCGCAGTATCACATCAACAAGATCAGCGAGGCGGGCGAGGAGGAGCATCGCTGGCACTGGCAGCGGGCGGTGCAGAGCGTCGCGGCGCTGGTGGAAGAAGGCATGCCGCCCTCGTCGCCTGCGCTGCGTGAGCTGCTCCTGCCGCGGCTGGAGGAAATGCCCGAGGACATCGAGACGCCGGAGGCGGTGGAGCTTGTGCTTCGAGAGATCGATCGGTATCTGGCGTCGCGCGAATCGGAGACCGGCTTCGCCGCGCCCCCCCCGGCCGAGCAGCGGTCGCGTGAAGTGCGCGAGGCGGCGGAATTGCTGCGCGATCGGGTGGTGGTGCTGATCGGGGGCGAAGAGCGCCGCCAGGCGAAGGCGGCGCTGGAGGAGGCGCTGCAGCTTGCGGAGTTGAGGTGGATCGCGGTGGATTCGCATGCGTCGGTGACGAGCTTCGAGTCGGCCGTCGCCCGTCCCGAGACGGCGGTGGTGCTGCTGGCGATTCGTTGGGTCAGCCACAGCCACGAAGGCGTCAAGGCCTTGTGCCAGCGGTACGACAAGCCGTATGTGCGCTTGCCGGGCGGGTACAACCCCAATCAGGTGGCGTACCAGATTCTCACGCAGGTTGGCGAGAAGCTGCGCGAGAGCGTCGCGGTTGGCGGTGCGGGAGCGTAGCGCTGAGGCCCCTGGGAGCGCAGACGAAAGGACACCGTCCGAAATCCCGTTCGGTCAACGGGGTTCTCACCGGGCCCTCTCGATGTTGTCCCACATTCTGCCGATTCCCACACCACGATGACAAACCCCTGAGGGCAACACGGTCATAATTCGCTTCCTGACAAGGACTTATGATTTGGGCTGGCTTGCATCCGTGCAAACAGAAGTTTATCCTCTGCAGGATAGAATCATCGTGCTGACCCGAAGAGAGCGGGAATATGACCGTGTCCACGCCAGACGCTATCGCAGTCGCGCGCTACGTGATAAAGCTCGCTGCCGCTGAACCGGAGCCGGAGCTTGTTTCTCACATGCGCCTTCAAAAACTGTTGTACTACATTCAGGGTTGGCATCTGGCGGCAAAGAATCGGCCTGCATTTGAAAGTGCAATTGAAGCATGGACGCATGGTCCCGTGGTGCGCCGTGTGTATCCACAATTCGCGGACTACGGGGATGCTCATATCGCGTTCCATGAAGCGTCCGACGACGGCCTCGATGAGGACACGCGAAACATCATTCGGTCGGTTTGGCAGCACTACAAGAAATACTCGGCGATGGCGCTTCGCGAAATGACGCATGGCGAGCGGCCATGGAAGGAAACTCGCGGCGACCTCCCGCCGGATGCGCCGTGCGACACGGAGATCAGCCAGGATTTGATTCGTGAATACTTTGAGAAGCTCTATGACGATCAGGCAGCGCCGGGACTCGAATTGGCAACGCTGCGGCGCGCAGAGCAGAGCTTTCGTGAAGGCAACGTCGTATCTTGGGAGAAGCTGAGAGAGGCGATCTAACCTGCGTATTGGATTCGCCCGAACGAGTGAATGCCCAAGGTTTTCCCATCCTTGCCAAATCGAAAGAACACCTTGAACAGCACGGATTGGCTCGCCCAGACCTCATGAACCCAATACCCAGGCAGTTCCGCCGGTGGAAGCGAGATGCGACTGATCGCTTTCGGAGATAGGGCCAACTGTTCAAGCGCAGCGTCTAATGCGGCGCGCTCCGTTGGCGAACAGCTCTCGTATCGTTCCCGGGCAGGTTCGGCGAAGAACAGTTCGTATCGCATCGTCAAGAACTTCAGCAGGCTCTGGGGAGGGGCGGCGCCTTCGATAGTTGGAATCTACCGTGCTGGGCCCGACCGTGCACCGGCGGTTTCGCGGGCGGTCGATCCGAGCGAGTTTCAAGGATTCGTTACACTACGCTCCGATGACCTCCACGATGACCCCAACGCTCGCCGCCATTGACTGGCCGCAGATGATCACTTCGGTGATCGTCATTCTTGTCGTCATCCACATCCTGCTGATCGGGAGCGCGTACCTGATCCTGCTGGAGCGGAAGGTCTGCGCGTGGGCGCAGGACCGCATCGGGCCCAATCGCACCGGACCGCTGGGGCTGCTGCAGCCGCTGGCCGACGGTTTGAAGCTGTTCGTCAAGGAAGACATCATCCCTCGCGGCGTCGATAAGGCGATCTTCATCCTGGCGCCCGTCTTCACGGTCATGCCCGCGCTGATTACCTTCGCCGTCATTCCCTGGGCGGCGCCGCTCGATCTGGCGAAGCTGCCGTTCGGCGACTGGACCGGGACGGTCGCGATCACCGCCGCGGACATCAACATCGGCGTCATCTATTTGATCGCGGTCACCAGCGTGGGCGTGTATGGCGTGGTGCTTGGCGGGTGGGCGTCGAACAACAAGTATTCGTTCCTTGGCGGGCTTCGCGCTTCGGCCCAGATGATCAGCTACGAAATCCCGCTGGGCATCTCGATTCTGTGCGTGATTCTCCTGGCGGGGACCATTCGCCCGGCGGAAATCATCGATCAGCAGGTGCACGGCACGTGGTTTCTGCTGCAGCACCCGGTCATCGCCGTCATCTTCTATACCTGTCTGCTCGCCGAGGCCAACCGCGCGCCGTTCGATTTGGCCGAAGCGGAATCGGAACTCATCGGCGGCTGGCACACCGAGTATTCATCCATGAAGTGGGCGCTCTTCTTCATGGGCGAATACGTCAGCGTCACGGTCGGCGCGGCGTTCTTCGCGCTGCTGTTCCTCGGCGGGTGGTCGGTGAATCCTCTGCCGATCGGGCCTGATCTCGGGAACCTGGTGAGTGACGGCTCATTGCTGGCTGTGCTCCTTCAAGCGGGCGTGATGTTTGGCAAGGTCTTCGTGCTCGTGTTCTTCACGATGATGATTCGCTGGACGCTGCCTCGGTTCCGGTTCGATCAGCTCATGCGACTGGCGTGGGAAGGCATGATTCCCGCAAGCCTGTTCGTGCTGCTCGTCACCTCGTTCATGGTCTATATGGGATGGACGAGTTGGATGTGGGCGGGCTCGTTGGCGGCGCTGGCGATCATTTACATCGTGCTGCCGCGGTTGCCGCGACAGCGCGATCCCAATCACAAGATCGGACTGATCGGCAGCCGGTTCAGCCCGTTGCGCGAAGTCGAATCGCGCATCGCGGCGGAAGGCGCCGAGCGGCGATAAGCGCTTTGACATCGCGACCGCCGCGCACGTGACGTGATCGACGAAGGTGAACGTTTCGCGAGCGGGTCGCAGAGTCGCCTGTGGAGACCTTGTCCCGCTGCGGTGACGCGTCCGTTGGCGAACAACCGTGACTGAATCGCATCGCGCACAGTCGCATGGGGGCAAGCCCCATCGCGAAACGATGAGTGTCCACGTCAAATGACAGACGCCGATCTGTCGGAGCGTCGATCGGCGTCTGTGAACTGTCGCGGGTTGTGTCGAAGTCGAATCGTCTGAAGCAATCGTATCCGCACATCGGCCGTCATTTCTACAAACTCGACAACAAAATTGTCGCCGCCCGCGACGCCGCCGACTGGGTCGCGACCCCGCGATGGCGTCGTCGTCAGGTTATCAACCGCGACTGCCGACCGTGCGCATCACGCCCGCGACGGCGTCATCCGAAGCTTTCGTTTGCACCTGATCCAGCGACGATGCGCGGTCTCGCATGATGCGAGCGCCCGATACAATTCCACGCATGCACCGGCTTGTCCAGACGATCGGCGGGCTGTGGGAATTGCTGCTGCTCGCGGCGCGCTCGCGATTCCGCATGCGTTCGCGCTATTGGAACTGGCGGCGCGAAACCGCGTTCGGCGGCGGAGCGGGCGACCGGCCCACGCCCGCGGAGGTTCGCCGGGCGGTGATCGACTACGGTCGCTGGGTGTTCAGAATGAAGCGACTGTGAACGCGCGCGCCGGATGAATCATGCCGCGGAAAGCGTGCCGCGCGGCATTACGCAATAGCGATTGTCGCGTCGGTCGTGGTCGGCGCGGGGAGCGAGTCTGGCAGTGGGGCGAGGCGCTTCCCGCATCCACGCCTCAGCCGCGCTGACGATGGCGTCGTGCGCCGCTGCACGTATAGTGCGCGCATGGCGAAGACTCGCACGCACTATCTCTGCCGCGACTGCGGCGGTGTGCAAGCGCAGTGGATGGGCAAATGCCCGGACTGCGGCG
>CAZLDF010000134.1:0-8791 GCA_964558095.1 uncultured Isosphaeraceae bacterium
CGCCCGCGCCGAGCGCGCCGTGATACGATTGCACGGAGATCAGCTCGGCCAGCGCAAGATACGCGTCCACGTCGCTCGCCTGTGTGTATGCCTTCAACTCGACGTGATCGGCGAAGTGGTCGCACAGGCGACGATCGAGCCGCCGGAGGTTGCTGCGGTGCTTTGCAGAGTGGCACGCCATCGTCGCGTCGAACCCGCCGGCCCCCAGTTCGATCACCCAGTGCGGTTCAGGCGAATCGGCCACGCAATGAAGCGAACGCAGCGGATCGCGCATGGCGTGCCACGCCGGCAGCCGGTTGATGTTGATGTGTTCGACGGTTCGCGCTTCGAGCATCGACTGCAGATGATGTGTGACGCGGCGCGTCAGTCCCGGCGAATCGTCCACGAGCAGCCCGCCGTACACGATGTCCAGGCACGACAACGTCAGGCCCGGCAACCGCAGATAGCCGAATCGTGGCCGCACGAGCCGATGAGACATCCGCGCCATGATCGCGGCTTGCGCGCGGTCGCCGCGCATCCACGCCGCGACATAGGGCGATGTTCCGGGCCCGTCGGCGTCGATCACAGCGAGAAAGCGCTCGATGTCGTTCTGCGGGTTGTCCGCGCCGTGCCGCCGCTTGAGGTCTTCGAGCAATGGACCAAGCGCGAGCACGTCCTCCCGCGTCTGCGCAATGCGAAGCGTCCACGATTGGCGCGCCGATCGATGCCGGCTGGGCGAGCGCTCCGCGGTCGATGCGATGTATCCGGTTCCCATGGTCATGGGGCAAACCTCTTCTTGAGTTTCAGAAACGGTCGTTCGTAGAGCACGTGCGACGCGCCCGCGACGCCGATGGACAACGCGGCGGCAAGGCAGACAGTGAGAAGCACCTTCGCGTCGGTCTCCTGCCCGCAGATGCGCCGGGCCGCCGCGATCGCGAGTTGATGGAAGATGTACACGCCATAGGACACCGCGCCGACGTACGCGATCGGCCGCCATGACAGCGCAGGCAGGCCCGGCATGCGCGGCCACATGACGGCGCACGCCAGCACGATCGTCGCCAGCAACGGAACGACGACGTATCGAAGCTGGCTGTCGTTGCTCGAACCCGCGGCGAAGAGCACGAGGCCCAGCATCGCGCAGATCGCCACGCCAGGCCGCGCGAGCGCGCTTCGCAGCGGTTCATACCACCGACGATCGGCAAGCACGCACGCGAGGACGCATCCCCACATGATCGCGTCCATGCGCGTGTCGAATGCGTAGTACAATCTCGCCGCCACGTTGCCTTCAAAGGTCATCGAGAGCCACGCGCGCCACACGCACGAGGCGACAATCACCGCGATGCCGATGCGAAGCACGAGCTTCCGCGACAGGCACATCACGACTATGGGCCACAGCAGGTAGAACTTCTCCTCCACGCCCAGCGACCACGCGATGCCGAACACGGGAAACGGCTGCGGCTGCACGCCCAGGCGAATGTCGGCGCAATAGGTCAGAAGCCACGGAATGAAGGATGCGTAGGTGTCCCACGATGCGTGGTCCGCGGCCAGCCACGCCTTCGCGCCGTACACGACGATGGCGAGGTAGTACAGCGGAAAGATCCGCAAGGACCGGCGCGCGTAGAAGCGTCCGAGCCGCCGCGGCAATCGATCGGGCGCTTCGCGCAGAATGAGCGTCGTAATCAGAAAGCCGCTGATGACGAAGAAGACATCGACGCCGATGTCGCCGGCGCTCTGCAGCGCCGCCAGCGCCGGCTGCGAGAAGGCGGGGCAGTGATACAGGAGCACCGCGAGCACCGCGAGCGCTCGCAGGCCGTCAAGCGCGGGAAAGCGTTTCACCGCGCAGAACGCGCTGAACGTCATCGAGCGCCGGCCGTCGGCGACAGGATGGACGGCGTCGCGAGCCGCGACCGCCGCGGGATCGGTTGCAAACATGCGGTTCATGTTCGGTTCAGGCGAGCGCGGGACGAGACGAAGGGTTTGCGAGCGCGGTTGCGCGTCCCCGCCGCACCCGCAGCGTCGCCGCTCGTGGATTCACGGGTTGCTGCAGGCTGCCGATCATCGCCAGCGTCATGAACCAGACGACGTTGATCTGGCCGACGTAGGCGACGCCCAGAAACGCCGTCGCGTGCGCCAGCAGCGCCGCGCCCAGTCCCCACGCGAGCATCCGACGCGCCGGCGAAAGGCCGGGCAAACGCAGCGTGCGGCCGGTGCCGCAGAAACCCGCGGCGATCACCGCGACGAAGAGCGCGAGCGTGAGCAGCCCGCCGTTGACGCCCTCGACGACGTAGTGATTCGTCAGCGCGCGAAACTGATGCTCATACCACTGCACGTACTGGTGCGTGCCGAGCAGCCACCATTCGTCGGTGCGGCGCAGGAATTCGTCGATGAGCCGGTATCGATACCAACCGGTCGAGCCGCTGACGAAGTCGATGCGCGCCAGGAGGTGCCAGACAGGCCGGATCATGGCCAGGTGCAGGCCGACGAGTGCGAGCGGCGCCAGCCATCGAAGCCAGTAGAGCCACGATCGCAACGGATAGGCCGCCACCGCGACGCCGACGACGATGAGGACGGAGACGGGCGTGCTCGAAGCGCACGCATAGACGATGATGAGCGCGCCGATGGCGCCGGCGACGGCGACGAATCGGTCGCGCCCGCCGCGGAACCACAGCGCCGTCATCAACGGCAACAATGAGACCCAGAAACAGCCCGCGAGAATGGGATGCGCGAACGCGCCCTGGCATCGCAGCCGGCCTTCGCGCACGCCGGTGACCTCCGGCACGCCGCCGAGGAACGCGAACAGGTTTCGCCCCGTGGCGTGCTCGACGACGAAGGCTGCCGCCACCGGAACGCACAACACGGCGGCGGATCGCGCGATGGTTTCCACATCGCGCCACGAGCGCACGAGCATGCGACATAAGAAGTACATGCCCGCGGTGTCGAACGTGAAACCCAGCTTCTGCACCAGCACCTCGATCGACGCGTACTGCAGACTCATCGCGGTGAGTGAAGCGACCGCCCATGCCGCGACGAGCATGTCCACGGCTCGCCATCGACCGAGGCTCAGTTCGCCGCGCAGCAGTAGCCTCGTCGCACCGAAGACCACCATCACGCGCAATAGGCTGAAATCCAGCGTGGCGAAGACGACGCGCTGCGCGGGCGAGACGAAGCACGCCATGATGAGCAGCGGGACGATCGCAAATCGCCGCGGGACGAGCATCATCGCGCCGCCCAGCACCAGCGCCGCCGCCGCTCCCAGCGGATGCAGCGTCGTCTGATTGTGCCAGTCCGCGACGAAGGGATCGTTGAACATGAATTCGGAAGTCGTCAGCAGTTCGTCCAATCGACGAGTTCCTCGCAGGGACCAAGCGCGATGCGCTCGCCAAGCGCCCCGCCGCGCAATCGCCGCAAACGCCATCGCGCGCGAAGTTCCGCGACGACGCCTCGGTCGGCGGCGACATAGACGCCACCGTCCGTCGGATGCTGTGCGTTCTCGACGGGCGCCGCGCCTTCGACAAAGCGTTTGGCTGTTCGCGCGTACGCCGCGGCGCCGGCGCTGACGCATCGTGCGAACACGTCGTGCACGGTGTCGCCGGGCTTGATGCCCACGCGAACCTGTTCGTGGATCGCGCCGCCGTCGATCTCGATCGTGCAGGTGTGAACAGTCGCGCCAAGCATGTCGAGGCGATTCTCGACGATCGGCCAGAACGCGCAGTGCGTTCCGCGGTAGCGAGGCGAAAGGCCGGTGTGCATGTTGAGCGCGATCGTGCCGGCGGTCGCCAGGAGGCGCTGCGGCACGATGCCGCAGCCATAGACGAGCAGAACGTCCGGCTTCAGCGACAGCAGCAACCGCTGCGTGGAGTCGCTGCTGAGACATTCAACTTGGCGCAAGAGATCGGCTCGATGAAACGAATCAAATATGTCCTGCCCGAAGTGGCGCCGCCAGCTTCGCGCTTGAGCGCGTCGATCGCGCAGCACCCACATAAGGGCCGCGCGCGCGGCTTTGCTCGCGATCGTCGGCAGGGAATACCTGCGGCGCCACGAGGCGATTCGCGATCGCAGTGTCGTCCGCTTGCCGCGGTCGATGATGATCGCTGCGATGTTCAGATGACCGCACAGCGTGTTGGCGACGTATCGCTGCGCGGGGCCGTCGCTCGTGAGGAGCACGATGCGCTTCTCGCACGGCACACTCGCTGATGTCGCGTCATGCGGCACGCATCAGCCTCCCGCGACAGGCGCGCAAGAGCGGTTTGACCTCCAGCTCCCACGCCAGCCGTTCGACCGGGCAATCGCGCGGACTGATTCGGCGAAGCGGCTGCGCCAGCCGCTCGCTGTTGCATCGGCCCTCGACGACGAATGTCGCTTCACAACCGAGCGCCTCGAGGACCGAGCGCGCCATTGGCGTGTGGTCCGCCGCGCTTCCATAGGGAAAGCTGAAGGCGCGCACGCGCTGGCCGGCCCACGCCTCCAGCGTTTTCCAGGCGCCGGCGATCTCTTTTTCGGCGCCATTCCGGTCAAGGCACCGGCAATGCACGTGCGAAGCGGTGTGGCAGCCGATCTCGATGCCGCACCGGCGCAGCGCATGCAAGTCGCCAACGCTGAAGTACGGCTCATGTTCGCGAATGAGCATCGCTTCGTCGATCTGCAGTCGATCGACGATGCGCTGTTCGAGACCGCGCCGCCAGCTCCACGGCCGCGGCGCGATGACCGAATCCAGAAGCTGCGCGACATTGGTCGCGGCGGACAGCGAATTCGGCGCGTCGATGGCTCGGGCCACCGCCGCCGCTCCGTGCATGGACATCGCGACGCTCAAGAGGTTGTCGAGCATCAGCCGCGGCGTCTCCAGGCAGCGCGTGTTCACGAACGCCACGCCAGGAAGTCCCCGCGTGGCGAGCATCGGGGCTGCGACGCTCGCCACGGATCGATAGCAATCGTCAAACGAAATGAGCAGCGCCCGCCTGGGAAGCCGGCGCTCGATCACCGCGGTCAAATCGACGATCGCATAGTGGCGCTGATAGTAATCAAGGTGCGCGGTGAACAACTCCGCGGACGTAGTCACGCCCAGGCTGTTCGTCAACGGCGAGCAGTCATCCGTGATGTGGTGATACAGCACCACTCGAAGCGTCTTGTGAAGCGCGTTCATGGTTGTGGCAGAGCCTCTGAGTCTGCGGCAGTTCGGCGAATGAGTCGCGAACGTGAGCGGGCGGGGCCGCCTCGGCTGGATCGGCGATAGAAGTTCACGCCGCGGCGATGACTGGTGTGATGTCCGCGGCGGGGCCGGCGCGCGCGTCGCGGCTCGGGCGCACGGCTGCGATTCGCCGGGGCGGCGCGGCGGCCGACATGCTGCCGATCATCGCGAGCGTGAGATACCAGATCATCAGAATCTGGCCCACGTAGGCGACGCCGATGAAGATCAGACAGTGCACAAAGAGCGACACGCCGAGCGCCCACGCCATCGCGAGCCGGCTCGGCCGCCCGAGCAGTGAGCGCTGCATGCGGCCGAGGCCGCGGAACGCGACGACGATCACGCCGACGAACAGCGCCAGCGTCACCAGCCCGCCGTTCACACCTTCAAGCACGTACTGGTTGGTCAGGGCGTTGAAGTTGTGCTCGTACCACGAAATGTAATCCGTCGTGCCGATCAGCCACCACTCGGAGAAGTGTCTGATGAACGCGTCGATGAGTTTGTAGCGGTACCATCCGGTGGAGCCGCTGACGAGGTTGATGCGCGCGATGAGGTGCCAGACGGGTTGCAGCATGATCAGGTGCAGCGCCAGCAGGGTGAGCGCGGCGGCCCAGCGGACCCAGCCCAGCCAGTGCCGCAGCGGGAAAAGCATCGCAGCGCCGCAGCCCATGACGAGCGCCGACAGCGGCGTGCTCGATGAACACGCATAGACGATCACCGACGTGGTGACCGCGGCGATCGGCGCCAAGAAGCGCCGCCAGCCGCCGCGCCACCACAGCGCCGCGAACAGCGGCAGCATCGCCACCCAAAAGCAACCGGCCAGAATCGGGTGGCCGAACGCACCCTGGCAGCGCAGGCGCCCGTTGCGCTCGTTGGTCAGTTCCGGCACGCCGCCCAGCACGCTGAAGAGATTGCGCCCCGTGCCCTTTTCGATCAACATCAGCACCATGACGGGCAGGCTGAGCAGCGCCGCGCTGCTGGCGATCGTCTCGACGTCCTTCCAGTCGCGCACGAGCACGCGGAAGAGAAAGTACATTCCCGCGATGTCGTACAGAATGCCCAGGCGATGGATCACCATGTCGCCGGAGGCGTGCAGCAGCAGCGCCGCGATGGTGCCCGCGCCGCACCAGGCGACGACCACCGTGTCCAGCGGCCGCCAGCGCAGCGCCGCGACCTCATGGCGCATCAGCACCCGCGCCCAGCCGAACAGCACCAGCAGCCGCAGCAGCGTGAAGTCGAGCGAAAGGATCACCACGCGCTGCGCGGGCGAGATGAAGCACGCCATGATGAGCATGGGGACGAGGGCGTATCGCCGCGGCACAAGCAGCAGCGCGATGCCCAGCACCACCGTCGCCGCCACCCCGATCGGGTGCAGCGTCGTCGTGTTGTGCCAGTCTGCGAGGAATGGATCATTGAACATCGAGGTTCCTCCCGGTTTGTCAAGCCGCCTTGCGGCAAGCACCCCCCTGAAAATCACCAATCAATGCGACCGAAGGGTTCGCGTCGGTCGCGGATTCATGGAATGTCAGCTTCTGCGGTCGTTCATCGGCCCGGCCGCGCAGGACGCGCCGAATGGTTCCCAGGATCGACGCCGCCTTCTCACGCGGGCTCAGGCACTGGCGCCACAGCGGCCACGTCGCCATGCCGTCAAACCGCGGCGCGGCGCGCCGCAGCATTCGCAGCGCGAGCGCCCGGCCCCAGACCTGCCCGCGCGCTTTGGCGAGATTCGGCTGCGCTTGCCACAGTGTCTGCACGCTCGCGCGCCGCAGGACGACCGCGCCGGCGCGCATCGCCTCGTGCAGAACATCGCGGCCGCGCTTCGTCCGAACGACCACGAGCGACAAGCCCGGCTGATGCGAATCGACATCACGATGCCACGCATCCGCGACGGCGATATCAGCCAGTTCGCCGATGTGATCGGCGCACACCTTGCAGCGCCACGGCTTGTGCTTCGTGAGGATGTCTCCCCAGGCGCGCTCGTAGTCCATCGTTCGCTCGACGCCGCCGCTTCGCGTGCGAGCAGTCGCCCGGCCGGGCCAGCCGTGGCCGCGATATCGCAGGGATGCGAGGTCATGCACATCATCGACGCCCATGAGTCGCAGCATTTCGATTGTTCCCGCGGTCGAAGGCGTGCCGCCGCAGAACATCGCCATCGTCAAGCCGATGTTGCGATCGAGCCGCGGGCGCGCCGCTCGAAGTTGCGTCACAGCCGCGACGTCGCAGGGTTTGCCGATGAAGACGCACTCGCCAGGCGCGTTTTCGATCAGGTCGAGCCGCTCGCACGGGCTGGCGGGGGCATAGCGCGATCCCGCGCCCTCGAGCACCTCATCGCGCGATCGGCTGAGCACCGTTTCGTTGAGGTGCGGCGCGTCCTCGCGGGCGCGCACGTGCAGTACGCCATGCATCCCGCGGTCGAGGCAGTGCAGCGCGATCGCGGTCATCACGCCGCCGCTGGAGCCGCGGTGTCGAATGGCGTCGTCCGCGGCGTGGCCTTCCCAGACTTCGATCACGTTTCCCCACGCGCTGTCGCGGACGATCTCGCACGTTGTGTGGTTCATCGGCGCCGGCACGTGATGACCGGGGCAGATGCGCATCGCCGGGCGATCATCGAATGTCAAATCGTCGCCGATGCGCAGGGGCCTCCGGCCCGCGTGCTCGACATCGCACATTTCAAATGTTTCGGCCTGTGCATACGCGCACGCGCCGCAGCCGCAGCACAGGCCGGCGCTGACGACGTCGTCGATCGACTTGAGAACATTCAATCGCATGTTGCGCGTGGAAAGAGTGCGCCGACGGTTACGCAGCCGGTCGAAGTCGCCGCAGGATGCGGCTGCGCCACTCGCGCCATCCGCCGTGGTCGCGGACATCGGGCGAGGCTTCCTGAACGTGGCGCGCCGACTCGATGAGCTGCGCCTGCCACGCCGCGATCGTGTTGGCGCCGCTGCGCTGGGCCGAGAGCGGGAGCCAGCGACGAACGTCATCGTCGGTCCTGAGCATCGTGTGCTCGCTGCGCGGATCGTCCATGTGATCCTGGAAGAGCCACGGCACGTACCAGCCGTTGATCCATCCCCGCCGCGCTATGGCGAGGCACGTGTTGGTGAAGCCCTTTTCGCGGCCGATGGGACCGGCCGCCGCCAGACACTCGCGCTTCACGAGGTAGCCGCTGCCGCCGATCCAGCAGTTCATCATCACGCGGTGGCCGCCGTCGAATGAACGCGTCTTCTTCGCGGCGAGTTCGTCGATGACGTCCGCGGCGCGGAAGTGCGCGCACGCGATCGCGCCGAAGCGATCTTCGTCCGCGTGCGCCCGTCGCAGCGTTTCGATCCAGCCGTGGGGCACGAGGCAGTCATCATCGACCTTGCCCAGCAGATCGCCGCGGGCGTGCTGCCAGAGCCAGTTGGTCGGTTCGCGAAGTTTCAGGTTTTCGCGACTGTGATGGCAACGGAACATGCAGGGGTGCGAACGATACGAGCGCACCACGGCGAGCGTCTCTTCATCGTCGCCGTTGTGCCACACCCATGCCCGCGCGTGCTCGCGCTCGCATGTTTCGAGCAGCCGCGGCAGCGACAGCCGCGTGTATCGCGGCCGATTGTGCGTGATCATCAGGATATCGACGGTTGTCTGAGTCAT
>CAZLDF010000135.1:0-3533 GCA_964558095.1 uncultured Isosphaeraceae bacterium
GCAGGTAATACGTTCGGTCGAAGTAAATGGGATCGACCTCGTCGATGTCGATGAACGCGACGATGTCGATGGTGCGCCCGGCTTCGGGGCGCAGCTCCTTGAGTTCCTCGTCGCGGACGAGGACGTACTGATCGGGCGCGATCTCGTAGCCGCGTGATGTCTGCTTCAGGTCGTATTCTTCGCCGCTTTCCGGGCAATAGAGCTTGCGGCGAAGGCGGCAGGTGCCGTCCTTGCTCAACAGGTGAAAGTGCACCTGCCGGTCGCGCACGGCGGTGGCGAGGCGCACGGGCACGTTCACGAGGCCGAAGGCGATTGTTCCCGTCCAGATTGTGCGTGCCATGGTTCGATCTCCATTGCTTGACCTGAGCGCCGGCGGTTTCACGCGCTGATGTTCACCTCCGCGAGCAGGCCCTTTGTGATCGCCTGCCGCACGTCGTCGAAGCCGCGCCACGGATCCTTGCGCAGTCGCTTCAGCCGATCGTCGATGTTGTCAAGCGAGAATGCGTCGGCGCGGTTGATCGAATCGAGCTCGTCCCAGTGCAGCGGAACGGCGACGGTGGCGCCGGGTTTGGCGCGCGTGGAATAGGGAGCGATCGCCGTGGCGCCGCGCCCGTTGCGCAGATAATCGACGAAGATGCGCCCGGCGCGGCGCGATTTGGTCATGATCGCGACGTATCGCTTGGGTTCGTCGCGGGCCATTTGCCGCGCGATCGCCTGCGCGAAGCCCTTGACGGCGTCCCAACCGGCGGTGCGCTGCAAGGGCGCGACCACGTGCAGCCCCTTGCCGCCCGTCAGCTTCACGAACGACCTCAGATCGAGCGCCGCCAGGCGCTCGCGGATTTCCTTCGCTGCGTGCACGACGTCCTGCCACTTCACGCCGGGCCCAGGATCGAGATCGAAGAAGAGCCGATCCGGTCGATCAAGCCGATCTTCGCGCGCGCCCCACGGGTGCACTTCAAGCACGCCGATCTGCGCCAGCGAAACAAGCCCCGCGGCGTCGCGCACGCCGATGTACGTCTCTCGTTTGCCGCCCTTTTCCGGAACCGGAATGCTGACGATCGCGTCGGGCAGCCGCTCGTTGATGTGCTTCTGGAAGAAGCAGCCGCCTTCCGCGCCCTTGGGGCATCGCACCACCGCCAGCGGGCGGCCGGCGACGTGCGGCAGCATCCGGTCGGCGATGCGCTCGTAATACTCGGCGAGCTGCAGCTTGGTGATCCCCTGCCCGGCGTACATCACGCGATCGGGATTAGAAAGCTGCACGCCGGCGACGACCGTCGGCGAACGCCGCGCCGCCGCGGTGACGCTCGAACTCGACTTGGCGTTCGATTTGGTTCTGGATGTGTCCATGGACTTCGACATGGCCTTCGTCCCGTGCACGGCGGTCGCGCGCCTGGTGGTTCGCGACTTCGCGCGCGGCCGCTTCGTCTTCGATTCAGCCGGTTTTTCGCGCACAATCTCGGCGACCGATTTGTCGCGGCGCAGGCCCTGGAAGACCGGATGCCGCAGGCGATCATCGTCGGTCCATTCGCTGAATCGCACCTCGGCGATGAGCCTGGGCTGCACCCAGTGCACGCCCCCACCTCCCCCGCTTCCTGCGCGCTCGGCCGCCGCCATGCCGTCGTGCACCGGCGGTTCATCGCGTTTTATCTTACGAAGCGACGCGAAGACGTCCTTCAGCGATTGTTCGGTGAATCCCGCGCCGACGCGGCCGCAGTACTTGAGTTTGCCGTCTTCGTTGTATGCCAGGAGCAGCGATCCAAAGTGCGATCGCGCCCCGCCCGGATCGGTGTAGCCGACGACGACGAATTCCTGCCGCTTGACGCACTTCACCTTGACCCATTGGCGCGTTCGGGTCGATTCGTATTCGCTGTCGATGCGCTTGCACATGATGCCTTCGAGGCTCATGCGGCAGGCGTGCTCGAACACGCGATCGCCGTGGCCGACGATGTGGTCGAGGTAGCGAACCGTCGGGTCGTCTTCAGTCATGCCCGCCGCTTCGAGCATCTGTTGAAGCAGCTTCTTGCGCTCAATCAGCGGTGAAGCGGTCAGGTCGTGTCCGTTGCAGTGCATCACGTCGAAGACGTTAAGCACTGGTGGGTTGCCTTCGCGACGGTTGAGATGATTCTGCAGCAGTTGAAATCGGCTGAGGCCGTGTTCATCGAGCACGACGATTTCGCTGTCGAGCACTGCGTCCTTCACGTCGAGATCGGCCAATCGCGAAGCGATTTCCGGGAAGCGGTCGGTCCAATCCTTGCCGTTGCGGGTGAGCAGGCGCACCTTGCCGTCGTGAATGTGCGGCAGGATGCGATAGCCGTCGAGCTTGATTTCGTGCAGCCACTGGTCGCCCACGGGCGCGTCTTTGACGAGCGTGGCAAGCTCGGCGGAGAACTGGCGCATCGCGGCGCGACGAGCGCCCGAGAGACTCGATGGGTTCACTTTCCCCTGCGCCGCGCGGCTCGTTCCGAGCTTGCGTCGCGTGCCTCGCTTCGCGCCTCCGCTTCGGGTGGATTTCGAACCGCGCGCCCCCCCCTTTCTCCCATTGCTGCTCGTCCACGTCGAACGCGGATTGCTTTCGATTTCCGCCATCGTCCGGCCGCTCTTGACGCTGCGGTGCATCCGCGGCCCATCGAGCGACGCGACAGAACCGGCGTGTTCGTCATCGGCCTTGATCAGCAGCCACTGCTTGCGTTCGCGATCACTCTTGCGAAGGCGCACGAGCGACCACCGCCCTTTCAGCTTTTCGCCGTGCAGCGTGAAGGAGAGCTTGCCGGCGCGCAGATCGACTTCGGGCTGATCGCTTGCCGGTTCCCACGTGCCGCGGTCCCAGAGCATGACGGTTCCGCCGCCATACTCGCCTTCCGGGATGATGCCTTCGAACGCGACGTATTCGAGCGGATGATCTTCGACCTCGACGGCCAGACGCTTCTCGGCTGGATCGAGACTCGGTCCCTTGGGGATGGCCCAGCTCTTGAGCACGCCGCCGAGTTCGAGTCGCAGGTCATAGTGCAATCGCCGCGCTTCGTGCTTCTGAATAGCGTAAGCGGCGCCCGAACGGGAGCGGCGCTTCGGTCCGCCGCGAGGTTCGGGCGTGCGCTGGAAATCGCGCTTGCGCTTGTATTCCTGAAGACGTGGCACGACAACGGCTCCTTGCCCCCCCCACACACTCACGTTTCCGCGCCGCCCGTCGCCCCCGCCACGCCGGTTGATGCTTCACGTCGCAGCGTTCGTCACGATTCGCCCGCGTGGAAAATCTCTCTCTTCTCTCCAATGGCGCCCCGGTGCGGCGATGGGCGAATCGTTGTTCACGAGCGCGGCGGTGGTGAAGCGGCGTGTGTTCGTTGCATCGGGGCAACCCGGCGTGGCGGAAGCGATTGGCAGGCGGGCGGCTTTCTCCCTAACCGGAAACCGTCTGCTGCTTGGCGCGCGGATTCACCTGCGATTCCGCGATTTCCGTCAGTCGCTTGTCCGCGGCACCCTCTTCATCGAGCGTCTTCTGCAAGAGGTCCGCCGCGTGCGTGTTGCCCAGCAGTTGC
>CAZLDF010000136.1:0-3170 GCA_964558095.1 uncultured Isosphaeraceae bacterium
GCTGCGCCCTTGCACGCCCCAATCGACAATCGCGGCATCGAGCCGCGATTGTCGATCACAGGCGAGACGCCTGTGCCACTATCTGTGCGATCACAGGCGAGACGCCTGTGCCACTCTCTCGGCATTCAGTCGTACTGCGCGATCGGCGGGATGCGCGGGCCGCCGAAGTGGCATTCGTCTTCCGCCAGCGTCACCAGCACGACGAGGTCCTGGAAGTCAGCCGCGGCCGAGTTGAGATTCGTCGTGCCCAGTTCGAACAGGAAAATCACTTCATCTTCCGCCAGCACGATGCGGTCGGTCAGCGGATTGATGTGGTCGCGCAGAATGTTCGAGATCAGGTCCTGGTTCAGGAACGGCTCGATCTGCGGCACGGGATCGTCGTTGCGCAGAACGAGCAGGTTCGACGAATTGGAATTCGTCGCGACGTTGATGTAGCTCTTCCAACCCGCGTCGGATTGCGGCGCGACGGATGCGTTGCGTCGCTTCCACGACTGGCCGCGGATGGTGAAGGGCGTGTTGGCGGGATACTGACTTTGCAGGATGAAGTCCTTGGGGTGATCGTGATCATTGACGTTTCCGGTGGTGGGCGAGTTCTGCGGGCCGAAGGGCTCGAACACCTCGTTGCCGATCTGGATGGAAAGCGTGACGGGAATGTCGTAGGCGCCGTTGGCGGAGATTTCGGCGCCGAGCACTCGGAAGCGCGCGATGTAGCGCGAGTCGGGCGTGACGCGCGTGCCGGAGATGCGGAAGTCTCCCTCGTATTCGCCGCAGGAAGTGTCCGGGACGAAGCCTTCGGACGAGAGGGACACACAGGCGGCGGCAATCAGGCCGGCGGCGACGCACGCGCCGCCAAGGCTCACGGCAAAGCTCTTCTCTTTCATTGTTCTTTCTCCCGGCGGCGATCTTGCTGCCGCCGATGCAAACCTACACCGGCTTCGAGGCAACGGCGAACGATTCGCAAAAACGACCGCGCTCCGCGACAGCGCGGAATGACCAGTCATCCCATGTTCACATCCAAGCGCGGATTATCGGGCGCGGTCTGGTTCCCCTCGCCCCTTGGGAGAGGGGTTAGGGGTGAGGGCGGCATGTGCAAGTGCGCACTTCATCGCCATGAACAACGTCATCGCGCACTGCGCACGTTGTTTCCGCAAAGCCATGCTCCACTGTGCGGAGCGCCCCCCGTCTTGTGCCCCCCGCGCATCGATCCGTCAGCGCGCTTTGGCCGCCATGCGCTGCGGTGCCGGCGTGCGGACGTGCCACACCAGACCGACCCATGACATGAGGCGGATGACGATGTAGCTCACGTCGATCTGCCACCACTTCAAGCCGTGGCGCGCCGAAGTCGGGAAGGCGTGGTGGTTGTTGTGCCAGCCTTCGCCGAACGCCAGCACACCGAAGATGAAGTTGTTGCGGCTCTCGTCGTGGCTTTCGAACGGGCGGCTGCCCCAAATGTGACAGACGCTGTTGATGCTCCAGGTGATGTGATGCACGAAGAACATGCGCACCAGGCCGCCCCAGAGCAAACCCATGAAGGCGCCCGACCATGTCATCGTCACCAGACCGACGACCGCCGCCGGCACGAGCATGCCGACCAGGACCCACACGGGAAACAGCGCGCTCATCGTGCGGATCAGCCGGTCGTTCCTGAAGTCGGCGATGTAGCGTTTGAGGTTGTCCTTGCTGGGCGTGAAGAGCCAGCCCATGTGCGCTTGCCACAGGCCGCGGAACATGTTGATGAAGCCCCGGCCGAAAACGTGCGGCGAGTGCGGGTCGTCCTCGGCGTCGCTGTGCTGATGGTGGCAACGATGCGTCGCCACCCATTGCAGGACTGATCCTTCGACGGCCATCGAGCCCGCGATGGCGAGGATCGCCTGCATCACCCGGCTGGTCTCGAAGGACTTGTGCGTGAACAGACGGTGGAAGCCGATCGTCACGCCGAAGCCGCTGATCAGGTACATGCCCACAAACACGCCCAGCTCCAGCCAGGAGAAGCCTCGCCCCCAGACGAGGACCATGGCGAGGATCAGGCCCGCAAGCGGCAAGAGAATGGCGATGAGATTGATGACGCGCAGGCCCAGAGGCAGCCGCGTGACAACGGGCAGTTCATCGCGCTGCGTATCAGCGAGCGATTGGCTGGTGAGATGGTCAATGACGCCTGTCATAGGCGGTCTCCGAAAGAGCGTGGGTCGAAGCAGGTGGAGAAAACGAAAGAGCGGCCGCAGGACCGATAGGCCCGCGGCCGCCTGATTTCATCGAACCGATTGTGGGTTGTTGCCACAGAAAAGGTTCACCAGCGGTCGCGGCCGCCGCCGCGGCTGCCGCCGCGACCACCCCCACCACCACCCCCCCCGTATCCGCCGCCACCCCAGCCGCCCCCGACCCGGTTCTCGCGCGGCCTGGCGTCGTTGACGGTCAGAGCGCGGCCGTCGAACTCGTTGCCGTTCAGAGCGGCGATCGCCGCACGCGCCTGCTCGTCGTTCTTCATTTCGACGAACGCGAAGCCGCGGCTGCGACCGGTTTGACGGTCGAGGACGATCGAGACGTTGTCCACTTCACCGTGCTGGTTGAAGAGTTGCTCGATGTCGCCTTCGTTGGCTTTGAAAGAGAGATTGCCGACATAGATCTTCATGACTGAAAGTCCTGAACCCGAGGGTGTGAAACCGAATCAGAGATCCTCGGGAGCGATCTATGTCGGAGTGCCGCGGGGCCCGCAACCATCGCGGACCTCCCATGGCACAACCAATGATAGCCGATACACCTTGTCAAGGCGAACGAGGTCGATCAAGTCGGCTCGGTCCAGCCGGTTCACCGGCCCGAGGCCCGCCCGAAGGCCGCCGGTCCCCCGCCGCCGCCCTTTCGGTGCCCGTCCTATGCTCATACCGAAGGGAGCTGACCATGCGAAACTACGTTCTTCGACCAGGTTGGAACCGCGCCGCCGGCGGCCTGGCGGCGGCGGCCGCGATGTTCGCCGCCGGCCTTCTCCTCGCCGCATGCTCGCAGCGGACCATCACGGGCCAGCCCACGCAAACCGACGCGGCGACAGGATTCGAGTTCGGCAACGAGCGCGACATGGCCGAGGTCCGCATGTCGCGCGACCCCGACGACGGCCGGCCGGGCTTCGCCGACCGCTGAACGGCATATGGGCGCCCCGCTTTGCGCCCCGGCTTTGA
>CAZLDF010000137.1:0-7628 GCA_964558095.1 uncultured Isosphaeraceae bacterium
ACGTCTTCGACGGCGCGACGGCACAGCTCCTGTTCATCGTGCTCGAAGACGACGACTTCGATCCCTGGGCGGCAATTGCCGGCGACCTCAACGGCGACGCGGTCGTCGATCAGCGCGACCTCGACATCGTCTTCGCGAACCTCGGCCGATCCGAGCCGAACCTCACGCTCCTGGATGGCGATGCGAACCTCGACGGCGTGGTCGATGGCGCCGACCTCGCGATCGTGCTCGATGCGCAGGGACTGCATTCGATCTACATGTACGTCGATGAAGCGGGCTACGCCGTGGCGCTCGGACCCAATGGCGAGTATTCGCCAACATACTACCCAACGGGCGCGCCGCCCGGAGGGGGGGGCGGAGGGGGGGAAACCGAAGGCAACTGCGGCCAGATCTGCTGCGTCGGTTGTCCCACATGCCAGTGCCCGCCCGGCGGCGGCGGGGGCGGCTCGCTCCCCCTGCCCCCGCTTCCCTGCGATCCGCCGTGCAACCGGCGGTGCCCGAATTACGACCCATGCCATCCGGCGTGCGTGTCCGTCAGCCCGGGCGACTGCGGCGACTACACGGGCGACCCGTGCGAGTTCGACCCGTGCGGCCCCGAATGCCCCGACAGCATCTGCAATCCCGCCTGTCCCGGCGGCAGCCCGTGCTCGCCTGGCTGCTTCGGCTTCGGTTGCTGCTCCATCTATCCGTGCAGCGAATTCTGCGCATTGGCGCCGTGCAATCCACTTTGCGGCGGCGATCCATGTTCGCCGGAGTGTCCCGAGCCGCCATGTGAGAATTTGGAACTGTGCGATGAAGACGACGACGACCTCGATCTGATTTGTCTGGGCGAGGAAAGGACCTTTTGCGCGCCTGCCTGCCCGCAGCAGTGTGATGCTGTCGGTTGCGAACCGAGCGATCCCTGGACGTGGATCGCGCAACCGCCCGACGCCGTTGAGTGGATCAGCGGTCCCGACGGCACGTGCGTGACGGTAAGGTTCCTCGCGCCGGCATCCGTCGGCGCGACCAACGGATGCTGCAGTTACAGCCCTCCCTACATCGTCGTCAACGTCGATCTGGACATCGACAGCGACAACGACAATCTCTCTGCGCTGCCCGCTGGCGATGAGGAGGCGATTGAAGATGAAGCGCCCGGGAAGTTGATTTTCACCAACATCGGCGACGCCGACCTTGACAAGATTCCCGACTACGCCGACGGCATGAACTGGTGGCCGGGCGAAGAAGCCGAGGCCGATGATGAATCGCCCGGCGTGAAGTTCGTCCCGGTGAGGCTCACGGTGAATCTGCCGGGCGAAGGCGTCGGCGGCGAAGCCACCGGGCCGGACGTGATCCGCTTCAACTACAACGAATCTCATCCCCTGATGCTGCCCGTAGAGGGGCCGGACAACTGGCTGGAGCTCCAGCGCCCGCCAGGGCGATTGCGGTTATGGACCAAGAACGCCAGCTCGCCTTTTGGCGGTTTCGTGGCGCGCGACTGGCGCGACATCGAAGAGGACGGCGACTTCATCCGCCCCGGTTATGACTACCTGCTCGAAACAATCTTCCCAAATGGCGGCGGCACGCGCACGCTGTGGGTCGAAGCGATCAATCCCAGCCCCGAAGCCGGCGGCGACAGCATCACCGTCCGCGTCGAACGGCCGGGCGTCATCACCTGCACCGACACCGTGACGGTCACATCAGTCGAACTCGAAGTCCACGACCTGCGATACTGGGGACCGACCTGGAACTCGCAAAGCGGCGAGGCCGGCACGCAGAACGGCGACTTCAACGCCGACTTCAACGGCGACAGCATCGTCGGCGGCGCGATCACCGACGGCGCGAGCATTTGTATGCTGCGGCTCTGGCCGCCGATCGAAGATAACCCCCTTTCGCTGACCGTTTCAGTGTCGAAATACGCCAACCCGCTGGTGACTGACACCCGAGCCGTGGGAACGCTGCGCTCGACCGCGGCCGTCCAGGGTGTCGTGCCCCTGCCGCCGCTGCCAACGCCCTTCCCGCCCGATCCGGGGGCCAACGTTGTGCAGCTTGTCAACGGCGCTGCGTTCTATGTTCCGCCGGAGACGTACGTTGATCCCTCGGTCGTCATCACGCAGCAATCGCTGAACACGCTTGAGACGTGCCCGCTCGAGTTCACAGTATCAACCGGCGCCGGCGAACCGGGCGGGGCGAATGTGGTCGCTCGCACGCCGTTCCAGTTGAGAAGGCCGCCGATCGTGTTCGTGCATGGCATCATGAGCGATCCGACGACGTGGCCGTCCGCAATCTGGCATGAAGGTTCGACTTCCCTGCTCCGCACGCGGCTGTACTTCGCCAACTGGAGCAACACGAACACGAAGGGGTACTCGGAGAACTATCATCACGTGGCGGCGAAGATCGAGGAGGCGCTGAACGAGTACCGGAGTGGGTCTGACTTCCTCCACAACGCGTACAATTCGTTCCACGGCATTCGCTACGCCGCGATGCGCGCCGACGTCGTCGGCCACAGCCAGGGCGGGCAGATCACGCGGTTCTTTATCGCAGAGAACATCACTCCTCCCGGCGGCATCGATCGAGTCGGCTGGATTGCGCACATCATGGATGGGCGGAACGGGGTCGGCAACGGGCAATGGCCCAATCGTCGGAACGCGAATTTCGGGGCTGGCAGCGTACGGCGGTTCATCACGCTTGGATCGCCGTTTAAGGGTTCGCCGTGGGCTGACGCGGCCAGCAGTGTTTTTGCGCCGGGAGATGGCGGTCCGAACCCGGCACAGGGACCAAGCGCGGCGTACTTGGCACTCGCCGAGTTCTATCAGTCTGGCGCGATGACGATTATGGCGCCATCACTCGAACAGTTGCTCTATCCGGGCGGGGCATACAACGAGCCAACGTGCATCGCGGACTTGTCGCAGGGAAGCGAGGCACAAATGGCGCTTGAGTCAGCCGGGTACCCTCCCGCGAACTGGCAAGTCCGGTGGTATCCGATTGTCGGAATTGCAACGCAATCGGTCGGCGATGCGCCGGTGCAATCCGTACTCTGGGAACTGCTCTACACGTTTGTTCCCCTGATCCCCAACAATCCGACCACCATCAACCCCCTCAATCCCACGAACAGCGACTTGGTTGTGCCAGCTCCTTCGCAACGCAATACGATCTCCGGCATCAACCATCCCAACGAATTTGCGGGACAACAGTTCCCCGACACTGCACACAGTCCGGCAGGTCCGCTGCCTGGCGAAACCAGTTCCCTGGCGATCCATGAGCACATCGCTGAATTGCTGTCCAAGCTGCCCGGGGAGTTCAACACTAACTGGAGTTTGGGGCCATGATTCTTGCACGATTGATGCTCTCGGGCAGTCTTGCACTTGGAAGTGCCGAGGCGTCGCAGACGTCAAGTGAGCGCGTTGAGTTACACATTTCAGTGAAGACCTTTGATGGACAACCTCTTGGGGATGTGGTTGTGTGCGCTTTCGTCGATGGAGAAGCGGTGGCAGACGGAAAGACCGATTCGGAGGGCAATGCCACCATTCCGGTGAGTCTTGAGGAATCTACCGTCTGGATAGAGCACACTAGTGCTCCTCCTTCTGTTTCCTCCTTGATTCCAGCGGAACGGGTCGAACTTGGAAAGCGACTTTGGTCGTTGTTTGAATCGTACCACTTTGAACGCCGACACCAGGTGATTCTTGAGAAAGGCAGGACAGAGTATGACGTGTTGATCACCGCGAGGGCTAAAGTCGATGTTACCGCAGTCATCGTGAATGAGAATGGCGCTCCCCAACGCGGCGACCTGCGTGGTCCGCCGCTCAGCATCTCCGGCCTCGGCCGCTCCGGCGTGCCCGTGAAGTTGCGGAGCATCCGCAAGGACGCCGACTCACTGCTGCTCGCAACCTCCTACGAGAGTTGGCCGGTGGTCGTCATTAAACCCATCGAACTTTCCGCCGAACAGACAAAACAAGACGTTGACCTTGGAAGAGTCGCGATCGACACGTCGATGGAAGGCGTGCCGATCGATCTGACGCTCACCGGCGAACCGGAAATCCGCAGCAATCGCCTGGCGACGCCGATGCCGGGCGTAGTGCTGGTTTCGGCCGATGGCGAGCGCGCGCTGTCCTACCGCGGCTATGCCGTGACGCCCGGGGATTACTCGGTCATGAAGCTCTCCTTCAAGACGGATGAGCCGTTGCGTCTGCCTCCGGGGAAGTACTATGTCGCGCCGGGAGAATTCATCAATTCCGACGCGCAGCGCGATGTCTTCTCCATCGTGCGTTCGGGACCGCCGGAGGCGCGCGACCAACTCACTGCTATCATTGTGCACGAGAGAGAGGGCCTGCAGACTACGATCGACCTGTTTGAAGCGCATCAGGCAATTCGCAAAGCGATCGTGCGAGCGTCCTCGCGCGATGCCGAGGCGGCGGAGAAGTAGTCTGTATCCCCCCTGTCGACTGCTGTCGAGCTGTTGAACTTCGAACGATGTTGAACCGTGGATTGAAGTGTGGCCTACTCGTATTCGCGAGCCTCACGCAATTGGCCTGCTCATCCACGCGCGCGCAAGCTGCGCAAGCGCAAACCGACGCCATCACGGTCAACGTGACCGCGCAGACGGAAGCGGGCGCCCCTCTCCCGAACGTGCCGCTGGTCGTGTGCGTGCCCGGTCAGCCGGTTTTTCGGATGACCAACGAGGCTGGCCAGACCGGGCCGATCCAGTTCAACACCAATCCCGGCGACGACGAGATTACGGTCGTGCTGGACACTTCGCGCTACTTCGACCTCAGTTACGAGCAAGGCGCACTGGCGTATTCACGATGGAAAGAACTGCGCCAGACATATCACTTCGACTTTCCCCTGAGTACGAAGATCCAGTCGGGCGTGGACACGTACAATATCACGCTCGTCGCGCATGACGCCATCACTGTCACCGGCCGCATCACCAACCAGCCGTACTGGGCGCATGATCTCCTGGTTGTGTTTGTGCGCGGCGGCGCGTGGGCATCGGATTACAACCCCGTCGAGCCGTTCGTCATCAAGGGCGTGCGCAAGGGCCAGCCCGCTGAATTGATTTTCTGGTTCACGGGCAATGCCTACCACTCGATTCGACTCACCGCCGAGCAGACGCAACAGGACGTTGACTTGGGTCAGATCACGTTGCCGACGATCACCGGCGACTCCGCAGCGCAGATTTCGGTGATCAATCATGCCGACCTCTGGGGGCCTGGCAGACTCGACGAGTTGGGAGACGATGTGACGCTCATCAAATCGGATGGAAGCCTCATTCTGACTTATCCCATCCAACCACAGGATCACGTCATCGTGCCGAAGCTGGAGTCAGGCGAAGAGACTGATCCACCTCTGGTCCCCGGGGGCACCTACTACGTATGCCCGGGTGCGCTCATCGGGCGCATGCAGTATCAACTGCTCGACGCCATTCGCGATGGGCACGCCGCGGTGCTCGATGCGCACGGCGTGCCGAAGATCACCGCTCCGGGTTCGATGACGCTCAATGCGACCGAAGCTCGAAACCAGATTCTGGACGCGCTCGAGGCGATCGCCAACCCGCCGCCGCCTCCGCCGCCGACGCCCTAAAAAGATCGCTCCGTGACAGTTTCCCTATTTGGACCCACATGGGCCGTTCCCGTTTCACGAATCCCGCTGGACCGACGCGGAGCGATAACTCGAGGCGCCTGAGATTCGTGAAGGACCCACAGGAACAGATCCCATTTTTTCGGCTCCCATTTTGCGATCCCCCCGGGGGTCCGACGCGGAGCAGTCGCCGGCGGCACGCTGAGACTTGTGGAAGCGCGCGCAAACGTGACGCTCTCATCTAAGGGCGGTGGACTTCGGCGGTTGATGCGCCATACTCAGAAGATCGCCGATTGTCGCGCGCCTTCACTCCCCCACGCGCGCAATCGCTCGCCGCGTTCTTTGGCAAGTGCATAGCCGCCCCCCCCCACGTTGCCCTTGCCGGGCTCGGCTCTTCGCCATCTCCGTGTCTCAGCGTTCTCCGTGGTGAGTGAATCCTCGATTTGTCAAGAGAATTCGCCGTGAATTCCGCGAACAAAATTCAGAACGTCACCTCTGCGCGAAACTAAACCCCTCGGCAAAAGCAGATTTGCGCGCAATCGTGACGCTGTTCGGAGAAATGTCTTGACTCTGGTCGGGAGACAGGAGACGGGGGACAGGAGACGGGGGACAGGAGACGGGGGACAGGAGACAGGAGAACAGTGCCCATTCGGCATTTTTTCTCAATCACCAGATCACCAAATCACCCGATCACCAAATCCCCAATGCAGCGCGCAAACCCAGTGATTCCGATTATCGCGCACGGAGCCGGGCGGCCTCAAAGGCCCGAGCCCGAACCCCGAACTGCGGAATCCGAATTCCGGTTCCCCGCTACGGGCAAGGCCCGAAGGGGTTGAGGATGGCGGTGATGTCGTCGATCGTGACTGCTTCATCGCCGGCGGGGGGGGGGATGATGTCGGCGGGGCAGCCGGTGCAGGGGCCGATGGCGACCAGGGCTGCGACGACATCGTGGATCGAGACCCCGCCGTCGCCGTTGATGTCGCCCGAGCAGGCGCCGGCGGGATTCTGCTGAATGAACAGCGTGCCGATGCCGCGCTGCCCGCCCGCGCCGGACACGCGGATGCGATAGACGCCCGTCGAGGCGGGCAACGTGAGATACGGTCCGCTGCCGCAGCCTTCGGCGGCGCAGGCAAGCTCCAGTCCCGGTTGCGCCGGGCAGCCCGCGCCATACACGGCCAGTTCGGCGTCGAAATCGGCATCGCACACGCTGATGGTCAGCGAGCCCGCGATCGCATTCACGAAGCGGAACCACACGTCGGACTCGAATTGGCCGCAGGATTCTGCTTCGCCGCTGGCGGTGGCGGTTGCGTTCGAGAAGGCGGTTGGACCTGCGGCGACGAGGATCGCGCCGGCGCAGGCGTCGTTCGCAGGCAACGGCTCGGCTCGCACGCCGACGTCGTCGATCAGGAACGCCGCGAACCCGACACCGCGGCGCTCCGAGCCGCCTTGCTCGGTACCACGGCTCTCCGAGCCGCGTTGACCGTCCTGGCGCTCTGCGCCAGTCACGTGCCGAAATCGCACTCGCAACTCATCGCTCAGCGCATCAAGCGGCAGTTCGATCACCTCGGCGAGGAACTCTTCTGCCGGCGCTTCG
The DNA here is from genome assembly GCA_964558095.1 of uncultured Isosphaeraceae bacterium. GTDB lineage: Bacteria > Planctomycetota > Phycisphaerae > Phycisphaerales > SM1A02 > CAZLDF01. The sequence continues at coordinate 7,148 of CAZLDF010000137.1, forward strand.
TCCGCGGCATGTTCGCGAATCACGTTCCACTGTCCGTCATCGCTGCGATAGGACACCTGCAGGGCCGCGGCCGCGCCGATTGGGATGTCGCGCCGCGTCCACGAATAGCGCAACTCGGCGCTGCCGGATTCCGACGCGTCCAGCAGCGCGCTGCGGATTTCGGCGTTCGCCGGCAGCGCCAGCGCGTCGGGCGGGCTGGGCGCGCTGTCGGCGTCGTTGACGAGCAGCGCGCCGTCGATCCCCGTCCACTTCGCATCGTCAATGCCGGCGCCGGTGAAGTCGTCGAAGAACGGCAAGGGCGCCGAGCCCAGTTCGTCGAGCCCTTCGCAATAGGTCCAGCAATCGACGCTCTCGCGGTAAGCGACGATTTCCGGAATCGTTTCAGTCGGATGAAACGTGTTGGCGCACATGTCCGTCGGGTTCATCGTGTGTTCGGGGCAATCGCAGTGATCGGCCCCCCAGATGTGCCCCAGCTCGTGCG
>CAZLDF010000138.1:0-2695 GCA_964558095.1 uncultured Isosphaeraceae bacterium
CATGAAGTGGGGCGCGGAACATCCGAAGAAGCACGATCTGTCCAGCTTGAAGCTCCTCGGCACCGTCGGCGAGCCGATCAACCCCGAAGCATGGATGTGGTATCACGAGACCATCGGGGGGGGGCTGTGCCCGATTGTGGACACTTGGTGGCAGACTGAAACCGGCGGCCACATGATTACGCCGCTTCCCGGCGCCACGCCCACGGTGCCCGGTTCGTGCACACTGCCGTTCTTCGGCATCGACGCGGCGGTCGTCGATGAACGCGGCAACGAGCAGCCGCTGAACTCTGGCGGCCTGCTCGCCATCCGCAGGCCCTGGCCCGCCATGCTTCGCGGGATCTACGGCGACCGCCAGCGCTACATCGACACCTACTGGTCGCGCATCCCCGGCATGTACTTCGCAGGGGACGGCGCCAGGCGCGACCAGCGCGGCTACTTCTGGATCATGGGCCGCGTCGATGACGTCATCAACGTCGCGGGCCACCGGCTGGGCACGATGGAGGTCGAATCGGCGCTCGTCAGTCACAACGCGGTGGTCGAAGCGGCGGTGGTCGGCATGCCGCACGAGATCAAGGGCACGGGGATCGCTGCATTCTGCACGCTCGAACCGCGATTCGCGCCGAAGGACGAGCACGCAGCGGAAGACCTGCGCAAGTCGCTGCGCGAGCACGTCGCGAAGGAGATCGGCGCGATCGCCCGGCCCGATTCGATCCGCTTCACTGATTCACTGCCCAAGACGCGCAGCGGCAAGATCATGCGCCGCCTGCTGCGCGACATCGCCGCGGGGGTGGAGAGGACGACGCAGGACACGACGACGCTGGAGGACTTCAACATCCTCGCGAAGCTGCGGGAGAGCGAGGAGGGGTGAGCAATTCGACGCTTGCCGATCAGTGGCACAGGCGTCTCGCCTGTGATCGCATCTTCGGCCTCGACGGCCGAAGATGCGATGGCGGACGGCAATTCGCTCGAGTCTGTGCGTGGGTCCTAAGATTTGTGCGCAATCCCCGACGTATGCCCGAGCACTGACGACGACATGAAACTGCGGTACGACCGAGAAACCGATTCACTCTACATCGATCTCAACGCGCGCACGGCAAGCGATTCGCGAGAGATCGCAGATGGCGTCGTGGCGGACTTCGATCAGGATGGTGTCCTCGTCGGCTTCGATATCGAGCATGCCAGCCAGCGGCTTGATCTGAGTGCGCTTGAGACAGACGATCTACCCAATCGCTCGCTCCGCGTCGGGTAGCATGCACTTCTCGCTGCATGTCGTCCGATGAAACTCTACCGCGCCGAAATCCACAACCACATCGTCGAGCTTCGCAAAGGCGACCTCGGCGGCGAGCAGGTGCTCGTGAACGGTCGGATCATCTCCGACCGGCCGTGGGCGGGCTGGCACAGGCCTTCGCACTTCTTCGAGCTGACCGACGAGCAGAGCACGCTTCGTCACGTGGAAGTTCGACTGGTTGACACTTCCCGATTCGGCCTGGGCAAGTACCGCGCGATCATCAGCGTCGATGGGGTCGAGCGTTGCCGGCTCGAGCCGATCGATCCCGCTGCGCCGCCGTATGTCTGCGGCAACTGCGGCTATTCGCTCACCGGCCTGCCAATTGAGAACGGCGAGGTGCGCTGCCCCGAGTGCGGCCGCCACACGATGGCGCCGCCTGAGAGCGCGATGCCGTAGTGAGGGGCGACAAGACCCCCAATGACGAGATTACCGGGCACCACCGCCTGCGAAGCGATTAATCGCATCGCGCACTCGTTCAATCGCACTGCGTCGCGTCATGCGCCTGCCCGGAATCGGTCGCGGGTTGATTCGGATGATGTCGAACTTCAACGGACGCGCTGCAGAAGCTCACGTTGCCGCAGTTGTCGGTCGCGGTGATGGTGATTTCATACACGCGGCCGTCGCCCGGGCCGGAGCGTTCGGATCGCAGCCGGACCGTGCCGTCGGGCATGATGATGGCGTCGGGGCAGTGGTTCGGTCCGCCGCTGCCGGGCGCATCGCGCGGATGCTCGTCGCTCGTCACGGTCACGACGATGGCGGGCGCGACATCGCAGATGTCCGACACGATGAAGCTGAACCCGACATCGACGAACTTGTGGTTCGGCGGCCAGAGCGACGACTTCGTCACGCTGCAAGAAACATCAGGGGGCGTTGTGTCAACGACCGTCACGGATGATTCGTCCGCGGCGCTGTTGCCGCATTCGTCCGTGCCCGTGAAGGTGACTGTGGTCGTTTCGCCGTCGTCGCAGCCCGAGGGGAAGAACGACGGCGCATCGTGCGTGACCTCCGCGTCGGAGCACTCGTCAACGGCCATCGCCATCGCCAGCCAGGCCTGCACCTGCGGGTCGTCGATCGACACGCCGCCGGGTTCGTTACATTCGAGCACGAGCGGCCCCGGCGCGGTGACCACCGGCGGATCCGCATCGACGACGTTGATCATCTGGTCGCATGAATCGGTGTTCCCCGCGAGATCGGTCGCGGTCCAGATGCGCATGATCGACTCGATCGTCGTCCCCGGCGGGCAGTTGCCCGGCAGCGGCACATCGACGAACCCGATGTCGGGATTCAACGTGCAGTCGTCCGTCGCGGTCGCCATGCCCGTGAAGGCGGGCATCGTGGGATCGTTGCAGCCGACGTCAACGTCAGACGGGCAAATGATGACCGGGTTGGTGAAGTCGCCGCCGGCGT
>CAZLDF010000139.1:0-3894 GCA_964558095.1 uncultured Isosphaeraceae bacterium
CGAGCGCTTCCGCCGCCGCGGAAACATCGTCCGTCCGAACGCCGTCCCACTTCATCGTGCCGGTGATGTGAATGCGGCGAGGATCGATGCCCAGCGACCGGAAGCGATCGGCGTAGATGTCGTCCTGGGCCGCGATGAACGAGAGGCGCTCGAACAGCGGACGAACCAGCGGGCCGGCCCACCGATAACGAGCCAGGCTGCGCTGCGACAATCGACCGTTCACGATGCACATCGGAATGCCGCGGGCGCCGCACAGGCGCGCCAGGTTCGGCCACACCTCCAGTTCCGTCAGCACGATCGCATCAGGTCGCACCCGATCGAGAAGCCGGCGCATCGCCCACGAGACGTCGAACGGGAATCGCACGACGGGCACCCGATCGCCCAGCAGCTCCGCCGCGCGGGTCACGCCCGTGTCGGTGGTGACGGAGACGACGACGTCGATCGGGTTCGGACCCTCCCGGAGCGCGGCGACCAGTCGCTCAACCGAGTTCACCTCGCCGACGGAGACGGCGTGTATGAGCACTCGAGGCCGCGTCGCTCGCGGGAACGCCGCGCCGCGACCGAAGCGCCCCGGCCAGTCGGTGCGGTGCTTTCCGGTCGCGAGCATTCGCAGCAGCCACAGCGGCAGACTCACCAGCGCCGCGATGAAGTAGGCCAAATCGGTCAGCCACAACATGTAGGCGGAGAGTGTAGCGTGAGGGCGGGGCGACTCCGGGCTTAGGCCGTCCCCGCCGCCGCGACGACCATGCGAGGACGTCGCTTCCCGGCCCTCGGCTCCGTCGCCGCTCACCAAGCCATGTGAATCGGACGGCGTCCGATAACCCGCGCATCAGGGTGAGGCATCACGCTGCATCACGCAGCGAGAGGCGGCTTGGCTGATTGGAAACGCAATCGCAACCGCACCCCAACACGCTGCGAACGGAATTTCGACGTTGTTTGGGCGGCAGTCCTTGGCAATCCCAAGTTCGGCTGTCACAATGATTTGCGACGCGAGCGGGATGGGGCCGATCCAGACAGGGCGGTTCGGGCGGCGAGTGTCCTTCCATGATGGAACTGCACATCTGCAATAAGACCGGCCGGATGCTCAAGGCCTTCGCGCTGGGCGACGTGCCGGAGGTCATCATCGGACGCGATGAAACCTGCGACGTCCGCATTCTGGCCAAGAGCGTCTCGCGCGAGCACTGCACCATCGAGAAGGACGGCAACGACCTCTACCTTCGCGATATGGGCTCCACCGGCGGCACCTTCCTCAACGGCACGCGCGTCGAGCGCATCCGCCTCGAGGACGGCATGGAGATCAAGATCGGGCCCGCCGTGCTGAAGTTCTACGACACCGGCATCTGACAGCCTGGGCGTGGCCGCAGCGCAACGAACATGACCAGCCCCGTGCGCAGGCGTGGTGACCGCGTTGGCCCCTCCGCTGCCGGGTGAGGACTCGATCAAAGCGTGCTCGTTCAGTTCGCGCCGGCTGCGTTCGGCGATCAGTTGCGGTCCCGGCGGATGTCGGCGATCTGCTTTCGCAGTTCCCTGATTTCCCGCTCAAGCTGTTCCTTCGGCGGCACGCCGCTCATCAGGCACACGATCTCGCAACGGTCCCACCATCGAACGAGTTGTTCGAGCAGTCTGATGCGGTTGCCCATGAAGATCACGGGATCGCCCTGCGCCGATTTCTGGTACTCGTAGCGCGCGAAGATCTTGGGGATTTCGTCCTGCGCCTGCTCGACGGTCTTCGTCCAATCCCCAGCGATCTTGCGGCCGATGTCGCTCTTTTCGTGCCAGCGCGTTCCATCGGGACGCACGGGCAGATCGAGCAGCGCCGCCATTTCTTCATAGGTGTCGGCCGTGCCGTCGGAGAAACCGCAGTGCAGCGCGTTGGAGGCGTTGAAAGTCAGGTTCTCTTCAGGACCCGACAGATGGAATTCGCCGTCGAGAGAAGGATAGAACGTGACGATGCCGGTTTCGGGGTCTTTGTCATATGAGAGAAGCACCGGCGCGTGAATCATGGCCTGGGCGATGAGGCGGCTGCGGCCGCCCTCTTCGAACCAGTCGCCGAGGCGGCGCATCCATTCGGCAAGCTCCTCGCCCTTGGCCGAGCTGTTGTCCACACCCTTGAACATGGTGACCGAGCCGGCCGTGCCCTCCGTCCGGAAGTAGATCTCGTCGCACAGAATCGAAAACGCGCAGCCGCCGGAGATCGCATATTCGATCCAGGCGATCAATCGGTGGCGCTTCTTGATCTTCGGAAGAAGGTCCGCGAACTGTTCGCCCTCTGTGACCATGCCGCCGGGGCTGTCCACCTCGAAGACGATGATCTGGCCCGGGCCGTACTTGTCCACCTCTTCAACGAGCTGTTCGACCTGCTCGTGACGGAATTCGATGCCAACGCCGCCGCGCATCGGCAGGACGAACACGCCTGGCGTGCGATCGTCGTAGGCATCGCGCCCGGTTGCGGGACGAGAAGAAGTTGAGACCGTGGTCGGGGTCGCAGCGTCAACAACTCGGGGCGTGGTCGCCTGTGGCGCGGTTTCGTCAGTTTTGGTCGTCGGCTCCGCCGTGGTCTGGATGTTGAGTATGTCTGCGACAAAAACAGGAGTGGGCACACTGCGACCGGCGATGACCGCGTCGAGCAGGATGTACTGCTCCTTCACTTCCTTGAGCGTGCCGCTGATCGTGACTTGACCGCCGCCTTTGAGATAGGTGACTTCGACGGCCGCGCCGATCTCGCCGCGCCAGCGGGAGCCGTCCTTCTGGCGAACCTGCACCTGCTCGCCGGCTGTCGCCATCGGCGCAACGGCGCCCAGAGCGGCCAACGCGAGCACGAGTGCCAAGAGAGAACTTCGAGTCATGACCAGATACCTCACAGAAGAATCCATGACAACACAGATCAAGTGAGTGGAGATCGAACGGATCACGTCCCGCGACCGCCGCCGCCGCCGCGCCCGCCGCCTCGTCCGCCGCCGCGCCCGCCGGTGTTTCCGGTTCCGCCGCCGTTGCGAATGCCCTGCAGTTGTTCCTTGATCTTCTCGATTTCAATCTCCAGGGCCATGATGCTCAAGCCATACTCGTCGCCGATGCGAACCTCGACGGCTTTGAAGCGCTTCATCATTGCGACCAGTTTCTCCAGGTCGCTCTTGGCGCGGCCGAGGTATCGCACGGTGTCCTCGCCCTTGGCCCAGCCCAGATGCTGCTGGTAGTCGCGGAGCAGTTCCTGCGCCTGCTCATATGCGCGCCGCCATGATTCGATGTATTTCTCGACCAGCTTGGGCGCGTCGCCTTCAAGCACGCGATACTCGCGATAGCCGTGCAGAAGCATCAGATCGTCGAGCTCCGCGGCGGTGCCCTTGCTGATGCAGAAGTCCTCGCACATTTTGGCGGTCAGCCACACCGTGCGCTCGTCATCGCCATCGACGAGGTACTCGCCCTCGCCGTCGAGTTGCCACTGCACGGCTCGGCCCTTCCAGGAAGCGCTGAGCATCCGTTCGGGGTTCATCAGCGCTTCGCCAAGTTCCAGCGGGTAACCGCCGCGCTGGAGGAACGCATTGCCGCCCGCGACCCACGCCGCGGTCATCTTGGCGCGGATGTCAAGGTCCTGCCAGCCCTGGCCGAGAGCCCAGATCAACTGCAGACCCGCCATGCGCGCATCGGGCGCCATGTACATGTTCGGCCAAGACATCGCCATCACCGCGCCGATCCCCACCGCATCCTTGACCCAGACGATCTGCGGGAAATCGCGCAGATCATCCTGCAGCAACACGACGAGCTTTCGGAAATCGTCGAGGAAGAACACGATGCCGCGCTCGCGCTCGTCATTGAGGTGCAGCATCATGCGATCAAGGTCCGCGCACTCAAGTTCCCACACGATCAGGTCCGGCTTGACCCTCTTCACGTCTTCGA
>CAZLDF010000140.1:0-2532 GCA_964558095.1 uncultured Isosphaeraceae bacterium
ATCCACGGCGGGCAGCATCCCGATCCCGTCACCGGCGCCGTCATGCCCCCCATCAGCCTCGCTTCGACCTACGCGCAGCAGTCGCCCGGCGAGCACCAGGGCTTCGAATACTCGCGAAGCCACAACCCCACGCGATACGCCTTCGAGCGCTGCATCGCGAGACTCGAAAGCAGCTCGCTGACGGAGGCCGATGACGTCACGTTCGGCGGGTTCGGCTTCGCCTCCGGCCTGGCGGCGATCGCGACCATCCTCGAACTGCTCGACGCCGGCGACCACGTCGTCGCGATGGACGACCTCTACGGCGGCACGTATCGGCTGCTCACGCGCGTCCGCGAGCGCTCCCAGGGCCTGCATGTCACATACGTCGATATGACCGACCTCGACGCGCTTGACGCCGCGATCACCGATCGAACGAAGCTGCTGTGGGTCGAGACGCCGACGAACCCGATGCTGAAAGTCGTCGATCTGGCGGCGGTGGCGCAGGCGGCGGGTCGTCGCGGCATCCTCTGCGTTTGCGACAACACCTTCGCCAGCCCCATGTTGCAGCGACCGCTGGAACTGGGCTTCGACATCGTCATGCATTCGGTCACGAAGTACCTTGGCGGGCACAGCGACGTCGTCGGCGGCGCAGCGGTGACGAACCGAACAGACCTGGCGCAGCGCCTGCGATTTCTTCAAAACGCCATTGGCGGCGTCATGGGGCCATTCGACGCGTACATGACGCTTCGAGGATTGAAGACGCTCGCGGTGCGAATGCAGCGGCACTGCGAAAGCGCCGCGAAAATCGCCCAGTGGCTGGAACGTCATCCCAGGATCGAGCGCGTCGCCTATCCCGGGCTCGCGAGCCATCCCCAGCACGCCTTGGCCCGCAGGCAGATGCACCTCAACTGCTCGCCGTCTTTCGGCGGAATCGTCACCGTTTTCCTCAAGGGCGGCCTCGACGAGTCTCGCCGATTCCTCGAACGCCTGCGGCTGTTCACCCTGGCGGAGAGCCTGGGCGGCGTGGAATCGCTGGTCGATCACCCGGCGATCATGACCCACGCCTCCGTGCCGCGCGAGACGCGCCTGAAGCTGGGCGTGACGGATTCACTCATCCGTTTATCCGTCGGTATCGAACACGCCGATGATCTGATTGCGGACCTCGATCAGGCGCTGGCCGCAGTGTAGTGAGCCGCCAGAGCCTCAATCGCGGCGAGCCGTTCGCCGGCGGCTGGGGACTTGGTTCCGCCGGCCGCTGCAAGGAGCAGAGCATGGCAATCACACTTGACTACGCGAACTGCCTCGTCGATCGCGTGGGCGCGCATGGCTTCGCCGAGGCGGAGCTGCGCCACGCGAAGGACCGCCTGGCGTCGCTGACGGCGTCGCTGGCGAAGTCCCGCGGCACGGGCTGGGAGCGCTGGCGGTTGCTTCCCTTCGAGCCGCTGCGAAGCCGCCACCTCAACGCCGTCAACACACTCGTCGAAAAACTCCGGGCGCGAACCGAGCACCTGATCGTGCTCGGCATCGGCGGCAGCGGATTGGGCAACATCGCTTTGCACGCGGCGCTCAATCCGCTCACCTGGAACCTCATGCAGCGCGACGAGCACGCGGGGCGCAACGGGCCGCGGCTGTTCGTGCTCGACAACGTCGATCCCGCGCTCGTGGCGCAGACCTTCCGTGAAGTGCAGCGAACGGATCCCGCCTTCAAGCGCACCGTCGTCAACGTGATCAGCAAATCGGGCGAAACCGCCGAGACGGCAGCGCAGTTCATGATCGCGCGCAGCATGCTGAAGGATTCGCTGGGCGACGCGCATCGCGAGCACGTCGTCGCGATCACCGACCCGGACAAGGGCACGATGCGATCGATCTGCGACGCGGAGGGATATGCGACGCTGCCCGTGCCCGAAGGCGTCGGCGGGCGGTTCAGCGTGCTCAGCCCGGTGGGGCTGTTCAGCGCGTCGATGTGCGGCATCGACGTTGAATCGCTGCTCGACGGCGCCGCCGAGATGGACCAGCGCTGCTCCGTCGCCGACTCGGCGTGCAATCCCGCCGCGATGCTCGCCTGGCTGCTCGTGGAATTCGCGCTGCGCGGCAAGAGCAACCACGTGCTCATGCCCTACAGCAACAATCTCTATCCCCTGGCCGACTGGTTCCGCCAGTTGTGGGCCGAATCGCTGGGCAAGCGCGTCAACCGCAAGGGCCAGGAAGTCTTCGCCGGCGCGACGCCCATCAAGGCCCTCGGCACGACCGATCAGCACAGCCAGGTGCAGCTCTATCGCGAAGGGCCCAACGACAAAGTCTTCGGCTTCGTTGAAGTCGAATCCTTCGACGACGATCTCACAATCCCCGACGACCTCGACGTCGAAAGCCTGCGCTACCTGCACGGGGCGACGCTGTCGCAACTGCTGACGGCCGAGAAGCGGGCGACTGAATTCGCGCTGGTTGAGTCGCAGCGGCCGAACTTCACCATTCGCCTGCCTCGGATCGACGCGCACCACGTCGGCGAGTTCATCCAGCTTTGGGAGATCACCACCGCCTACGCGGGCCTGCTGC
>CAZLDF010000141.1:0-2714 GCA_964558095.1 uncultured Isosphaeraceae bacterium
TGGTTGTGCTGGTCGGGCGTGATTCTGGGCGCAGCGGTGTGGAGCGGCGGCTCGCTTTGGCCTCGCCAGGGAACGTGGCTGGGATGGTTGGCGCCGCTGGTGACCATCGCCGGTTTCATCGCGGTGGCGCGCTGGAAAACCGTCAACGTGCCCGGCCCAGTCGCGGCTGAAAAGATCAAACGCTACGGCGCGATGTGGCAGAGCCTCTACGGCGCTTCATGGCTGCTGGCGCTGGATTTGCCCGCGGAAGCGATGTGGATCGGGCTGTTCGCGGTCGGCGGATTCGTGACGATGACGCTCATCAAGGAAATCACGGGCTATTCCCGGCGGCCGGTGTCGTACCGTGCGTAGAACCGCATACGCCCGAGCTGAGTCTTTGGTGATCTGGTGATCTGGTGATTTGGTGATCTGGTGATTTGGTGATTGACGGAGTCGGCGGCCCCTGGTCTCTAATCCCTAGTCCCTAGTCCCTACTCTCTGGTGTCTGCAAAAAAAACGGCCGCGCGAATGGCTTCTCCTCCGCAGCCACGCGCGCATGCCGTCTTCGCATTCCAAATTACCGCGTGAACCGGCGCTCGACAAGGGCGCAAGTGCCGTGAAATCAAAACTTTATGGCCAACATGATGAAGATCGCGTTAACCTGGGCAACATATCGAATCGGGTGAATGTCTTCTCCTCTCGCGCTCGCGTCGAACCGCTCCGGCGCGTCCGAGAAGCGTGTTGCGAAAACGCAACATCCCGCTTCATTCATCGCGGCGGGCGGTCGATGCTCACTTGAGCAATCGTCCGGAGCGCAGCTTTTGCGCCGCCGCCGAACGCTTCACGCCATGAAACCCGAGCCTGCAACCCGGATTCTCATCGTGGATGATGACGCATTGGTCGCCGATGCGCTGGCCGGGTTCTTGCGCAGTTGCGGCTGGGAAGTCGTCACCGTTCGGTCGGCGGAGGCGGCGCTGCAGGCGATGCAGGATTCGCGCGAGGGCGAGGCGGAGCCAGGCGACCCGCACAATCCCTTCGCGGTTCTGATCGCCGACATGCGCCTGCCCGGCATGAGCGGGCTCGATCTGCTTCGCCGCCTGCGCGATGAACGCGTCGGCATCGTCTGCATCGCGATCACCGGCTATGGCACGATCGAGGACGCGGTGAAGGCCGTGCGCCTGGGCGCGATCGACTATCTCACCAAGCCGCTGGTCGATGAGGAGCTTCGCATCGCCGTCGAAAAGGCGATCAACCAGCACAAGCTCGTCGCGGAAAACCACCACCTGCGCGAGCAACTGGACCAGCGCTACGGCCCGGGCAACATCGTCGGCAACGACCGCCGCATGCAGAAGATTTTCGACGTCATCGACGCCGTCGCGCCAAGCAAGACGACCGTGCTCATGTGCGGCGAATCGGGCACGGGCAAGTCGCTCATCGCCCGCGCGCTGCATCGGTTGTCGCCCCGCGCCGACCAGCCCTTCGTCGAACTCTCCTGCGGCTCGATTCCCGAGACGCTGCTCGAATCGGAACTGTTCGGCCACGTCAAAGGCGCGTTCACCGGCGCGCACGTCGATAAAAAAGGCCGCTTCGTCGCGGCGCATGGCGGGACGATTTTCCTCGACGAGATCAACTCCGCGTCGCCCGCGATGCAGCTCAAACTCCTGCGCGTTTTGCAGGAACGAAAGCTCGAACCGGTCGGCGCCGATGCGCCGGTCGAAGTCGATGTGCGCATCGTGCTGGCGAGCAATCAGCCGCTGGAAGACCTCGTGGCGCGAGGCGAGTTCCGCCAGGACCTCTATTACCGCATCAACGTCGTCAGCATCGACCTGCCGCCACTGCGCGACCGCCTTCGCGACATCGCCCTGCTCGCCGAGCACTTTCTCGCGGAAAAGGCCAGGGACGCGAACAAGCAGGTGACGGGGATCGACGGCGAAGCGATGCGGCTTCTGCAGGCCTACGCCTGGCCCGGGAACGTGCGCGAGCTGGAGAACGTCCTTGAGCGCGCCGTGGTGCTGACGCGGCTGACGCGCCTGGGCGTGGATGACCTGCCGGCGCATGTCGCCAACCCCGCGACCGGCGGCCGCGGCGCGATGGTCGCCTTCGGCCGCGCGCCAGCGTCGGCCGGTTCGATGCGCCTGGAGGATTACCGCCCGATGCCCCTGCGCGACGCCCTGCTCGAACCGGAGAAGCAGATCATCCTCGCCGCCCTGCAGGCCAACGAGTGGAATCGCCAGAAGACCGCTCAGCAACTCGACATCAACCGCACCACGCTCTACAAGAAGATCAAGCAGTACGACCTTGAGCAGTACGGCGAGGCGGGGTGATCCGAGGGGAGTTTCGGCCGGCCTGCTCGTTGAGCAAACTCACCCACCAGCGAACCAGCGATACAATGAACGGGTCCAAGCCGCCATTGCGGCGCCGCCGGAGTTGCGATGGTCTCGAATGCCGCTCCATCACGCGATGTTCTCAACGAGATCGTCCGCCGCATTGTTGACGCGGCCAGACCGGATCGAATTATCCTGTTTGGGTCGGCTTCGCGCGGCGAGACGGGCCCACACAGTGACTTCGACATCCTCGTCGTGAAGTCCGGCGCTCATCGCCTGGACTTGACCGGACAGATTTACCGCGCCTTGCGAGGTGTGAAAGCTGCCGTGGACATCATCGTTGTGCGGCCTGAAGACATCACGAGGTTCGGCGAGCATCCCGGACTCGTCATCCACTCCGCCTTGCGCGAC
>CAZLDF010000142.1:0-5075 GCA_964558095.1 uncultured Isosphaeraceae bacterium
CCGCGACCTGCCCGCGCGAATCGAGGGCTACAAGAAGGACGACACGCCCGCGTTCTGCGCGCAGCGGTTCGCGGCGCTCGTTGAAGAAGCACAACGCGATGCAATCGCCAATCAGAGCCGCGACCGGCAGGGAGCGGTCCCCTCCGCCCCCCCTCCTACGCGCACCGTGCCACCATTCGTCGGATCAAAGAGCGCATACAGCTTCCCGATCAATGGCGGCGACGTCTGGATCGATCATGCCGGGTTGGGTGAGGGCCTCCTGTCCCCCTCTCCTTGGGGGGGTGGGAGAGGGGTTGGGGGTGAGGGCCGACCGGCAACCGACGCCGCATCCACAGTCATCGCCAACTCCTCCGGCCTGCTGAAACTCAACGATTCGGGCAAACCCGTTCTCGCGGTGAGCGAGGAAGAAGTCGCCGGCAAGGACTCCGAACTGATCGCCTGCGAAATCGAGTGCCGTCGTGCGGGGTTCCCCGTGGTGTTTGTTGATCTGGCGATTGAGGGTTTGGATGGATAGCGTGTCTCCGCAGAAGGAGCGACACTCTCATGACGCTTGATGAGGCGATTTCCGAACTTCGGCGACGCAACGAACCGGTTCCGAAGCCAGCGCCGCTGCCCCATTCCGCCGACGTTGATCGCATCGAGCGAGAATTAGAAGTGAAGCTCCATAGTGATCTGCGCCATTATCTGCTTCAGGCCAGCGACGTTGTCTGTGGAACGAAGGAGCCGGTCACAATCACACTACCGCAATCCCACACATTTCTCCCGGATGTCGCACGCAGCGCGTGGAACGCACACGGCATGCCGCGAGACCTCCTTCCGATCTGCGAAGATAATGGGAATTACTACTGTATGGATTCCTCGGGGCGAATTGTCTTCTGGTCGCACGACGGAACCACGGACGAGATGTGGCCCAATCTGGCTACGTGGATCATGGAAGTCTGGATCGGAGAGGAATGATCGCACCCTGATGATCGTCATGCGCAGGGCGGGGCATCCCGTGGTGTTTGTTGATCTGGCGATTGAGGGTTTGGACAAGTAGGTGTCAGCGGCACGATCGCTCGCCACGCTACAATCACGCGCCATGCCCAACTTCGACCGCATAACGATCAACCCTCGCCAGATGAACGGCCAGCCGTGCATCCGCGGCATGCGGCTGACTGTCCGCCGCGTGGTTGAAGCAGTCGCCACGAATCCGGATCGGGCGGCGCTGCACCGCGAATACCCCGAACTTGAGGATGAGGACATTCGCCAGGCCCTGCTCTATGCCGCGATTAATCTTGATGATGGCATTGCTTCCCTCGACCTCGCAGGATGATGAAGTTCCTCCTCGACCAGGGTGTGGCGCGGAGCGTCAGCGGAATGCTCCGCGAGGCGGGTCACGATTCGGTCCACGTCGGCGAGTGCAATCTGACCACGGCCGATGATGGTGCGATCCTGGAATATGCCCGCGCCCAGGATCGCGTGGTCGTGACGTTCGATTCGGACTTTTCTGCTCTTCTGGCCATAAGCAGCGCGGCGAAGCCGAGCGTTATTCACATCCGCATCGAAGGGATCAACGCCCAATCGCAGTCAGCGCTTCTTCAACAATTGGCGAATGCGTATGTGGAGGAACTCCATTTGGGCGCGATTTTGTCCGTGCAGCCGCATGCGGTGCGGCGGAAAAACCTGCCCATCCGGTGAAGGGGCATCCTGTGCTGTTTGTTGACCTGGCGATTGAAGGTCTCGACGGCTGGCGCCTCGCCCTACAATCCCACTGCGGTGAAGCACTGGAAATCGCGAATTCCCCTGTGCCGCTTGCTCCCCATTGATTGTCGTTCTCGCCGCACTCTCTACCATCAGGATCGCTGTAATGGACTACGAACAGTGGCGCGATGAACTCTTCGGACACCCTCCCGATGTCGATCCGGTTTCATTGGATCACTCATCCGAGTTCAACTCTGTGCCGCCGGATCGGGCTTTCGACTTTATTGATCGAATGCTCATTGACCCGGACGTCCATTCGCTGTTCAGCAAGGAACAACTGGGCAACGGGCTTGACACCATCTACTCCAACAACTGCAGCGACTTACCTTTTTTGTACACGACAGAATGCGATGAGGATCGACGGCTCAAGGGAATTCGGAACCTCATCCATCTGTACCAGAACTACTTCGAGCGGTACTGCACCGGGTCCGTCACGCGCATCGGCTATGACATGACAGATGGGTCAATGGGACAGGTCTGCCGCATGTTCTGGGATGTCTTCGTGCTCTACCCCGGCAACGCAACGCCAGCCATGATTGCCGCTGGGATCGACGTCATGCGGACCACTCTCAACTCACACAATGACAACTGTCTTGCATCCGCCATCCACGGGTTGGGGCACTGGGCATGTGCCGTGCCGGAAGCTGTCGCCGTTCTGGAGCAATGGCTCGAGAAACCAACGACGAAGAATCCAGCGGTCATTCAATACGCCCGCATCGCGACGACCGGCAGGATCCTGTAACGATCGCCGATGGAACCGACAGGACAGATGCGACGCGCCGCTGGCACGGGAGACTCTTCGCACGCGCCTTGAGACGGGGGCGTGCTGTTGCGAGCGTGCCGCGGCAAACGGTGCTTTGCCCCGCATCCTCTTGCCTCGCGGAGTAAGCCGGCATCCGGCGGAGCAGGTTCGCACAGCCCGGTTCATTCTCCAACCGCTGCGCGACAGTTGCCACCTCGCGGAGCAAACAGACGCCACGCGCCTGCTGATTCCGCTTCATCGCTTCCAGACTGCAGCGCACGGTCGCGGGTTCCGATGGCGGCGTCCGCAGGCGGAGGGGCCTGGTCGGGAGGTTGGGCGGCGGCGTCGGGAGTCGCGATCGCGGAGACTTGCGGTTCCTCAGCACAATCAGCGGTTGCAGGTGTTCAGACTCGAGATTCCGCGGCGCATCGATGCGTCCCGGTCAAGTCGCCGCCCCCCCCGGTCGATAAAAACAACCACGCCCATCCCTGAAAGGGGAGGCGGATGAATGGAGCGGGAATAACTTCAAAGGGACTCTGCCATGACACATCGTCATCATCGCGCTGATCGGGACATGCGGGCATTGCGCGAGCGCAAGTATCGCCTGCGGGCCCGAACCAGCAAGTTCATTCCGGCGGCTGACAGCGATTTTGCGCAGATGGCCCGGCACTTCGCAGAGCATGTCGCAGCGCACGCCCAGCGGTTCTCTTTCTCCACAAAGCAGGTGGAGGAACTGGGGGGGGCTGTGGGGGGGTTTCGCGAGGCGCTGGCCTGGACGCTGCGGCCGGACTCTGCGGGTCCGATGGCCACGAGCCGCAAGAAGACCACCCGCGCCCAAGCCGAGCTCTTGATCCGCGCAGCAGCGCGCATCCTGCGCGCTGATGAATCGCTGACGGACGACGACCGGATTTCGCTCAATCTCCGCCAGCGGCCGCAGCGATTGCAGCAGCGCGAGTGTCCGCAGGTGGCGCCGATATTGAAGTTCAGGGGCTCGACCTCCCCCGGTGCGGGCGTGCGGGGCGTGGTCGGCGGAGAAGGGGGGGGCAGGCACATTCTCGAATTCATGAACGACTTCGATCGCGCCAGCGGGGCGAAGCCGCACGGCGCTGCGAGGTTGGAATTGTTCGTGGAACTGGTGCCGCCGGAGATGGCGGCAGAGGGGAGGGTCCCCGCGCATCCGGCGCAGCTCAGCGGCGGACGGTTGTGGTATCTGCGATCGTTCACGACGCGGCGATTCGAGGTGGAGTTCCCGGTGATGGAGGACGGCACGCCGATGCTGGTGGTCTATTGGGGCCGGTGGGCGGATGCCAAGGGGGGGGTCGGGCCGTTCTCGCGGCCGTGCGCGGCGCAGATCGAAGGGTGGAGGTCCAGTGCCGTCGCGGCGCGGGCGCTGCCGGGCCGTGGCGATGCGGGCCGAAGGGCGGTGCGCGTGATGCCGCCGCGATTGCTGCCCGCGGGGGCAAGTGAGTGTGTGGGAAGGAACATTGGGGGGCAGTGCTTGATCGTGGCGATGCCGCATGCCGGGACGGTGATGGGGGGGGCAGCGGAGGAGTTCGCGGAACCCTCGACCAGTCTGCTCGAGTGAACGCACTCAGGCGTGCATCAACGACCGGCCATCAAGCATGTGCTGCACGCGTAGCCGATCATCCAGCGGAAACCGTTCGGGATCACGCGGCATGGAGGAGTCGGGCGTTGCGGAGAACTTCGGCGCGGAAGTATCGCGACAGATCGTTCGGCGTGCGGAGGTCAATATCCCGACCGACGATGTCGCGGAGTTCGAGGATCATCTGACCAAATCCGAACATGCCGGGCGTTCTGCCGGGGTGAAACTCCACGAGCACGTCAACGTCGCTGTCGGGGCCGAAGTCGTCTCGCAGGATGCTTCCATAAAGCGATAGCCGCCGCACACCGTGCCGCCGGCAAAACTCGGCAATCCTCTGCTCCGGGATGACAAGGCCATGGACTTGCATGGTGGAAGCATTGTATCTGCGGAACCGACGCCGCGACGCCGCATCGATTGCCGCTAATATAGCGACCCGCGGCGTCTTGCGGACTCCGCTCCGTCGAGGTCGCGGCTCGTCAGACACGGTATGTCCATCATCATCGATCCATCCAAGCGCGTGCTCGTGCAGGGCATCACCGGCCGGGAGGGCCGGGCGCGCACGCGACTGATGCGCGACTTCGGCACGCAGGTCGTGGCGGGCTGCACACCAGGCAAAGCGGGCGAGGATGTCGAGGGTGTGCCGGTGTTCAACACGGTGGGGGATGCGCGCAAGGCGATCGGACAGATCGACGTGTCAGTTGTTTTCGCGCCCGCGAAGTTCGTTCAGGACGCCGCGATCGAGGCGATCGAAGCCGGTGTGAAAGTGCTGGTGCTGGTGCCCGATCGCGTGCCGGTGTGGGATGCGATGCGCATCGCGGCGGCGGCGAAGAAGCACGGTGCGCGATTCATCGGGCCGAATACTCTGGGTGTGATCAGCCCCGGTCCCCCCGGCAAAAGCGCTGTGCTCGGCATGATCGGCGGCAAGGCCGAATCCGCCCGCCAATGGTTCAATGAACCGAGGCGGGGCAGTACAGTCGGCGTGATCTC
>CAZLDF010000143.1:0-6810 GCA_964558095.1 uncultured Isosphaeraceae bacterium
CTGGTCGGCGAGATTCGCGATCTGGAGACGGCGCAGATCGCCGTGCAGGCGTCGCTTACGGGCCACCTGGTGTTTTCGACGCTGCACACTAACGACGCGCCCTCGTCGATCCTGCGACTGCTCGACCTCGGCATGGAGTCGTTCCTTCTGACGGCGACGATCGAGTCGATAGTCGCGCCGCGGCTCGTGCGGCGCATCTGCCTCAAGTGCAAGGAAGAGTACCTGCCGACGGACGAGGAACTGATGGAGCTTCAGCTTCGGCGCGACGACGTGCAGGGGCGAACGTTCTTCCGCGGCCGGGGATGCGATGCGTGCAACCGCAGCGGCTACAAGGGCCGCCGCGCCATCTTCGAAATCATGCAGCTCGACGATCAGATTCGCGAGATGATCATGACCGAAGCCTCGACCAACGCGCTGCGCGTCGAAGCGCGCAAGCGAGGCATGCGCACGCTGCGCGAAAGCGGACTGCTGGCGATCTATGAAGGCCAGACCACGATCGACGAGGTTGTGCGAGAGACGATCATCGATGAGTGACGAATGACGCGCGCGCCGCCGCAGCGCTCGCGGCGACTCGCGCGGGACCCAGGGAATTCGGAACATGCCTACCTATACCTATGAAGCGTTGAACTCCGCGGGCAAGCCCCAGAAAGGCGCCGTCGAGGCCGGCACCAGCGAAGAAGCCATTCAGCAGATCAAGAGCCAGGGCTACTTCCCCACCTCCGTCCGCGAGCAGAAGGTCAAGGCGGGCACGGCCGGCAAGGCCGCGACGAAGGTCAAATCCAAGAAGAAGAAGAGCGCGATGACGCTCTCCATCGGCGGCGTGAGCACGAAGCGCATGACGCTCTTCACGCGCCAGCTCTCCACGCTGCAGGACGCGGGTTTGCCGCTGCTGCGATCGGTGCAGATTCTCGAACAGCAGCAGAAGCCGGGCCTGCTCAAGTCGATCCTGGGCCAGGTCACCGAAGACATCGAAGCCGGCAGCACGCTTTCGGATTCATTCGCCAAGCACCCCAAGGCGTTCAGCCGCCTGTACTGCAAGATGGTCAACGCCGGGGAGATCGGCGGCGTGCTGGACATCATCCTCCAGCGCCTGGCCAACTTCATGGAAAAGGCGCAGCGCCTCAAGCGCCGAATCATCGGCGCGATGATCTATCCGATCGTCGTCATCATCATCGCGACGCTCATCGTCACCGGAATCATGGTCTTCGTCATCCCGAAGTTCCAGGACATTTTCGACGACTTCGACGTCGAGCTGCCCGGCCTGACGATCTGGCTCATCGACGCCAGCGCCTGGGTCGCGGGTCAGGCGTCGCCCGACCAGATCGTCCCGGGATGGGTGTGGGTGCTCGGCTCGCCCATCTTCATCTTCTTGTTCTTCAAGCTCATCCGCAAGACCGGTCCCGGCCGCGCGGTCACCGACATCGTCCGCCTGAAGATTCCCGTCGTCGGCGGCCTGATGAAGAAGACCGCCGTGGCGCGCTTCACGCGCACGCTGGGAACGCTGATTTCTGCGGGCGTGCCGATTCTCGAAGCGATCATGATCACGCGCGACACCTCGGGCAACTACGTCTTCGAGCAGGCGCTGACGAAAGTGCACGACTCGATCCGCGAAGGCGAAACCTTCGCCGGCCCGCTGCGCGAAACGAAGGTGTGCGACGCGCTGGTGGTCAACATGATCGACGTGGGCGAGGAGACCGGCGACCTCGACACCATGCTCATGAAGATCGCCGACAACTACGACGAGGAAGTGGACGTCGCAGTGCAATCGCTGCTGAGCCTGCTCGAGCCCATGCTGGTGGTGGTGCTGGGCGGCGTCGTCGGCACGATCGTGCTCGCCCTGTTCCTGCCGCTGGTCGAGATGATCGAGAGCATGTCCACGACGAAGTGATCGTCCCGCACGCTCCGCGCCCCGCGGCGCCTCCCGATTGCCGCCATGACACGCGGCGACAACGAATCGAAGGCATCGCCTGATGGAAATTCAAACATGACACTTCGCAGGACGACAACCTCACACCCGCGACGAAGAATCGTTCGCGGCTTCAGCCTCGTCGAGCTGCTCATCGTCATGGCGGTCATCCTCGTCCTGCTGGCGATCCTCTTCGTCGCGCTTAACCGCGCCATCGGCGGCGGGCAGGCTGCGAACACCGAAGCACTGCTCAACTCGATGAAGACCGCGCTCGTCCGCTTCAAGGAGGACATCGGCTACTACCCGCCCGTACTCGATCAGAGCCGCGACCTCTACCCGCCATACGACGTCAGCGATCCGACGGGCAACTCGCAGTTCAACGTCAACACGTGGTACTCGATCACGACCCCGGCGGATTATCTCGTCGGGCCGGACAATCACTGGGCCGACGGCTTCGGCAAAGTCGCCGGCGAGAGCTATCCCCGCAATTGGGAAAGCGAGATTCCCCCCGTCGGAATTCGCCATCCGGGCGACGACGGCGTGTGGGGCGCGACGCGCTTCGGCATCGGCCGACTCGACGACCGCATGTGGGGCGGGCCGATCAGCTCGCGCCAGCGCGGCTCGGTCACCTCGCCGTTCTCCATCGATCAGGGCAAGGTGTATGGGCCGTATCTGGAATTGATCGACGAGCGGCTGCTCGGCTGGGTTCCGCAGGATCCCCCGTCGCCGACCGAGGGCGTGCCCGTGCTCTATCCCGGCGATGCAGGCTATGGCGAGGGCCCCGGCAGCCACACCATCGTCGATTACTGGGGCAGCCCCATTCGCTACTACCGCCTGCCATACCCCGCAGGCTCCATCCGCCAGGCGTATCGACCGGGCATGACCAGCAATGGCGCGATTATCGCCCACCTGCCGTCGCTGGCGCATGTGACCGTCCTGCGACCGTACAGAGTGCCCGTGGGCGGCGACGCCGATGTCCATACGCTCTTCGCCGACACCACCGGCGACACGACGACGTCGCTGCAGCTTCGCGCTGCGGAGTTCGCGCTCTTCTCCGCCGGGCCGGACAAGCAATCGACGGACACGCAGCGCGTCGATCCCGACACGGGCAACAACGAAGACAACATCGTGGTGACGGGGCCGTGATGATGATGAACAGACCAAGTCGGCGCAGTTCGAACGGGACACGCAGCGCCTTCACGCTCGTGGAGATGCTCATCGTCATCGGCATCGTCGTGCTGCTGGCGGCGCTGGTCGTCGCCGTCAGCGCCGGCCTCAGCCGGCAGAGCGAAGTGCGCGAAACGGAAATGCTCTTTGAGCGCATGAACGTGATGCTTCAGGAATGGGAAACAGCCGCCGACCGCGAGCTGCGCTGGGGCGAGGACGGCAAGAGCGGCACCGGCGCGGTGGACTCGCGCGCCAAGTACGACCTGCAGTTGGACACGCCGCACATCATGGTCATCACCGAGATGCTCCGCACGGTCGCCCGGCCGAAGGAAGTCAGGGACCACATCGCCCAGTTCAAACCCGAGCAGGTCTTCCGGTATGGATCGCAAGCGGCAGATCCGCCGTGGCTGATGGTGGGCGATCCGCAGGATCCAGACCCCCAGTGCAGGCCTCCGCAGGGCGGCGGATCAATCCCCGCCGCTGGATGGCTGACCGATCCGGAAAACGAATCCGACGACAACACGACGATCCTCGACGCGTGGCAGCTTCCCGTGCGCGTCGTCCATCCCGGACGTTTGTGGCTTGACGATCCCGCTGAGACCGAAGACCGCGACGACGACGGAACGATCCGCACGCCGCTCGAAAGAATCTACGGCGTGGCGCGCAACGCGAAGCTGTACTTCGTCTCCGCCGGTCCCGACGGCAAGTTTGGCAATCGCGATCCGGACGCAGGCGTCTCCAATGACGTGCGCGATTACGCCGACGACAACGTGTTCTCCTACGAGGTGAAGGAGCCGCCACAACCATGATTGGGCACACTTCACAAGAACCAGTGAACGCGCAGCGCACGTCGCTTGCGGCTTCGCGACCACGCTCGACCGCGCGCAGGGCATCTTTGCACAGTCCGCCCTCACCCCTAACCCCTCTCCCCCCCCCCCGCATGGGAGAGGGGGACCGGAGCTTCACCCTCGTCGAGCTGCTCGTCGTCATGGCGATCATCGCCATCATCGGCGGCATCACTGTCTTCTCCGTCCGCGAGATCTTCCGCGACGCCAAGCTATCGTCGGGCGTCAACACCGTCATGGCGGCGCTCGACAACGCGCGCTCGCTGGCGATGAAAAACAACAAGCTGACCTGCGTCGCCTTCCGCGCCCAGCGCGATGAGGACGACGAGGTGTACGTCGAGGCCGTGACGGCCGAGTTCACCGGCGAGGTGTACACCGTCAGCGGTTCGCTGGCGACCGATCGCTACGCGCCGGTGAAGGGCGCGCCGGTTCGTCGCCTGCCCAGCGGCATCAAGGTCGCGGCCCCCGCGTTCCTCGGCAACTCAGACGAATACTGGATGACCCAGTCGGAACTCTCGCAAATGTCCGAAACCGCGGGCGAAGTGGGGGGGCTGATCGTCGCGGTCATCTACAACCCCCGCGGCGAAATCATCACCACCAACGCCGAGTCCGACGCCTTGCGCGCGTTCGTCGATTTCGATGACGACTTTCACATTGGCGGCAATCCACCGGGCGGGCAGGATCGGGAAGGACGCGATCCGTACACGTATGTGGGCGGTGACGGTCCAGGCGCTTTGCCGCAGGGGTTCGCTGTCACGGAGCTTTACACGACCGCTGCGTCGTTTTACACCCAGCGCACCGCGACGGACGAGTCGTTCTTCGTCACCGCGCCGTTCATCGCGGTCTATGACGACGAGGCAGCGCGAAGTCAGTTCGACCCGCGCGTGGATTGGGCGCCGTATGACAGCAACGCCGCCGTGCAAAACTACCTCGAACAGCTTTCCTCGTACATCACGGCGAACGCCAAGCGCATTCACTTCAACCGGTACACCGGAGTGACGATGAAATGACGCGCCGAAGATCCTCCACCATCAGAGCCGCGACCGGAAGGGAGCGGATCGGGCATGCGGAAACATCCGCGCCGCTCTGCGCCATGACCGATCCGAGACTTTCCAGTCGGCGCCCGTTGATGAACCGCTCCTTCCCAGTCGCGGCTCTGAATCCCGCCTTCTCCCTCATCGAAGTGCTCATCGCGATCATGATCCTGGGCATCGGCGTGATCAGCATCGCGTCGCTGTTTCCCGCGGGCATCGCGCAGCAGCGGCAGACCAACGATGAGGTCATGGGCGCGCTCGTCGCCGGCAACGCACTCGCCATCATCCGCAGCAAGGTCTCCGCCGAGGACTTCGGGATGTTCGAGGAATTCGGCTACCCCAATCCGTTCTCGGAACTTCAGCCAGGTTTTATCGCGATGTCCGGCGACTGGCCGTGGATCCGTCCCGGGTTCATCCTCGAGGACGACGGGAACACGGCATTCGACGATCGCGGCGCGGTGGACATTTTCAGTTCGCGATATATGCGAGCTGAGACCAACGCCGGCGTTCCCGCGCCGAATCTTCCGAACGCGGAAGACAACCCGCCGCCGCTTCTTTACGCCACCGAGTTTCCCAACGGCAATTACCACCCGCTGTACGGCCTTCCATTCAGCCGCGCCAAGTGGGGGAATCCCGGCGCTTCGAGTCTGATCGCGACCGTGGTCCCGCCGGAGTTCATCATCACCCAGGCCGAGCGCTACTACCCGATGCAGTCGCAGGTCGCGACGAACGCCGACGGCGACGCGATCGCGCCGAGCCGCCCGCACTTCGTGTGGGACTGCATGTTCCGCCGCTTCAACGGCCAGATCCTCGTCGCAATCTTCGTCTATCGCGTGACGCCCGAGGGCGGCATGGAGACCTATCGGTATGCCGTGCCGGCGCGCATCGATTCAGACCCGTTGGTTCGCGCGACGTCGCCCATGCCCGATCGACTGGACATGTACGACGCCGCCAACGAGGCCGTGACGGGTGGAACCAGTCCCCCCGCGTGGGACGGCAACTGGAGCGCATACGACCCTCGCTACCTCAACGACGGAAGTCCGGACAACGATTCGCCGGAGGCCTCGCGTTTCGTCGCGGGCAACGAAGCCGGACGCGACTACAACTCCTTCAACCGCGCTGAATTCGAGAGCTATCAACACCCCGGCCAGTGGCTGCTCGATCAGAACAACGCGATTCACCGAATCGTGTCCCAAGAGGTGGATGAGGACAGCGGCGTGCTTAAGCTCGAGTTGCGGCGCAACGTGTCGCCCGTGCCGACGCGCGAGTACTTGTCGCAAGACCAGAACGGCGATCCGATCAAGTTGCTGACGACGCCATACTTCTACCGCGACAACTACGGCCCGACGACGCCGTATCAGGATCCCGATCAGATTCCCAATACCGGCGATGAGCGCAACGAGGTCTATCACGACATCGTCACGCACCTCTGGTTCGTTCCCATGCAAGTCGGAATTGACGAGAACGACGACGGCGACGAAGAACTCAACGTCTCGCTCACGCCCGTCTATGTCTTGGTGAGGGAGCTGTGATCATGCAATCTCAATCGCACACGATGAAACGAGCCGCGACCGAGAGGCAGCGCGCCATCAGAGCCGCGACCGGAAGGGAGCGGGTCTTCAACGAGCCGCCACCGGCAGGCAGCGGTACGAACGACCTTGCACGCACGGACCGCTCCCTGCCGGTCGCGGCTCTGAACGTGCCCTCACCCCTGACCCCTCTCCCCCCCCCAGCAAGGGGAGAGGGGAACAAGAAGCCCTCACCCCTGACCCCTCTCCCAAGGGGAGAGGGGAAAAGAGCCTTCACGCTTACTGAACTGCTCGTCGCGGGCGTGGTGCTCATTGTCGTCATCGCCGCG
>CAZLDF010000144.1:0-2631 GCA_964558095.1 uncultured Isosphaeraceae bacterium
TGCACCAGATCACCGGCAACCAGCAGTATCTCGACGATCTCGACTGGACGTTTCATTACATGAGTTTGGCCATGGCGCAGTCGTCGGGCGCGCCGAAGTTCGCGGTGCTGGCGCTGCATCGCTATTTGGAGGCGTACGGCCGATCCCCAGCGCGCGGATTGCCGGGATACGACTGAAACCTAAGCCGACTGAACAGTGGCACAGGCGTCCTCGCCGGTGATCGAATCTTCGCCCCCAATGGGCGGAGATTCGATACGAACCAGCCGCAGGCACTATCACCCGCGTGCGCGTTTCGCTTCCCGCTTTGCGCCGCTATCCTCCCCTCCATGCATCGCAAGCGCATCGCGTTGATATCGACCGGCGGCACGATCGAGAAGACCTACGACGAACTCTCCGGCGTGCTCGCCAATCGTGTGAACGTGCTCGACGTCATGCTCGCGTCATTGCAGCTTGAAGGCGTGCAGATCGTCCGCGTGCCGCTGATGAACAAGGACAGCCTGGACATGACGGCCGACGACCACACGCTGATCGCGGAGACCGCGGGCAACCTCGGCCGTACGCACGAGGGCGTGGTGATCGTGCACGGCACGGACCGGCTGGTGAACACCGGCGAGCGGATTGTCCAGGTGCTGCCCGCCCCGCCGGTGGCGATCGTGCTGACCGGCGCGATGCGGCCGTACGAACTTCGCAACACCGACGCGATGCAGAATCTCACCGAGGCATTGCTGGCGGTGCAGCTTGTCGATCCCGGCGTCTATGTCGCGATGCACAACAAGGTGCTGCAATTCCCGGGCGTCACGAAGGACCGCGATCGCGGCACGTTTGTGAAAGACATGTGACAAATTCAGTGGCACGGGCGTCTCGCCGGTGAATTCGGTGGCACAGGCGTCCTCGCCTGTGATCGAATCCTTGGCCTCGATGGCCAAAGATTCGATACCGGACTGCAAGCGGGTGGCGTGGTCTGAGCGACGAAGGAGCGAAGGCCACGGGCAGCTTGCAAGTGCGAACAGTTGCCACTGATTGCGCCGCGTGGCCTTCCCGCCACGGCGGATCTGCGACCTCGAAGACTCATCAGACCACGGCACCCGATTCAATCGCGGACGATTGCCGTCAATCGACGATGATCACAGGCCGCGCATCATGCGCTTGAGCATTGGCGACAGCACCGCGATCAGCACGCCCAGCGCCGCGGGCGCGAGCACGAGCATCAGGAAGAAGCCCGGCAGGCCGGAGATGAGGAACGTCTGCTCGGCCACACCTGTTTCCTCGTCGGGAATGAACTTCGTGGAGAACCGCGCGACCAGTCCCGCCAGCAGATTCGACAGCGCCAGCGTGAAGAACCAGAAACCCATCATGAACGACTGCAACCGTTGCGGCGAAAGCTTGGTCACCATCGACAGCCCGACGGGCGAAAGGCACAACTCGCCCCACGTGACGACAACGTAAAACGCCAGCAGCCAGTGCGGCCCAGCGAGCCCGCCATCGCGCGCCTGTAAAGACGCGAACACCATCGCGATGAACGCAAGCCCCAGCAGCCACGCGCCGATCGCGAACTTCAGCGGCGTGGACGGGTCCATCCGCCGCCGCTCCAGCCGCAGCCACAGCCACGCGAAGACCGGGCCGAACGCGAGAATGCACAGCGGGTTGACCGATTGGTACCACGAAGCCGGGAATCCATCTTCTCCCGCGAGGCCCCACAGAGTGCGATCGGTGCGCTCGGCAGCGAACACGTTCAGCGAACTGCCCGCCTGCTCGAAGGCGACCCAGAACGCGATGTTGCCGATGAGCGCGAGGATGAAGATCACGCCCAGCGGGCCGCGCTCGTGCGGCTTCTGCGCGAAGATGAACGCAAGTATCGCGCCGATGACGATCGCCGCGATCACGCCAAGCGTCACGTATTGCTTGCTCGATGTGTCCGTCAGCGATGACCATGTATTGACGATCGGCTCCAAGCCGCCGCTGAAGTAGAGCGTGAGCGGCACGAAAGGCGTCGCGAGCAGAAGCACCGCCGAAACCAGGACCGGCGCCATGCCGCGCGAGCCGCCTCGGTCTTCAGCCTTCGGCGGCAGTCCGATCCCCGCCAGATAGCGCGGCCGATAGATCTGGTAGAACGTCAGGCCCGCGATCATGCCCACCGCGGCCGAGCCGAAGCCCCAGTGCCAGCCCAGTTTTTCGCCGAGCGTTCCGGCAACCAGCGGCGAGAGAAACGCGCCGAGATTGATGCCCATGTAGAAGATCGTGAAGCCGGAATCGCGCCGCGGATCGTGCTCGCGATAAAGCTGGCCGACCATCACGCTCACGCACGGCTTGAAGAAGCCCGTGCCGATGATAATGAACGTCAGCCCCAGCATGAAGACGAAGAGCTTTCCCGGCGAGCTTTGCGTCGAGACAATGGCGCCCGGCGTGAGTTCGAAGAGTTCGGTCAGCGCGAGCGTGATGTGCCCCGCCGCGATGATCCACCCGCCGACGAGCATCGAGCGGTGCGTGCCGAGCAGCCGGTCGGCGATCGTGCCGCCGAAGATCGCGGTGAGATAGACCATGAACGTGTACACGCCGTAGAGCGTGTACGCGTCGGCCTCGGCCCAGCCGAAGCCGGGGTTGGTGTTCGCTTTGCCGGTTTCGAGGAACTGC
>CAZLDF010000145.1:0-2717 GCA_964558095.1 uncultured Isosphaeraceae bacterium
GCACGAAGGTGAGCAGGAAGATCGTCACGCCGACGGCCATGGTCGCGATGATGCCGGGGTAGATGCTCGCGCCGATGACCATCTTGCGAGTTTCAAGCTGCTGCGCGATGTACGCCGCGATGCGATCGAGCATCTTGGCGAACGAACCGGACATTTCCGACGCGCGCACCATGTTGACGTAGAGCGGGCCGAAGAGGCGCGGATAGCGGCCGATGGCGTCCGAGAACTGCTTGCCGCTCTCGACGTCGGCCTTGATGTTGAGGAGGATCTTGCGGAACTTGGCGTTGACGACCTGGTCGGCGATGCCTTCGAGGGCGGAGCGGATGTTGATGCCGGCGCGCACCATCACAGCGAGCTGCGTGGTGAAGTCGAGGATGTCGCGCTGCGACGGGCCGGAGGAGTAATTCAGCGTCTCGCGCAGGTTCCGCGCCCAGCGCTGCGTGCTGGTGTGCACGGGCACAAGCTGCAGGACGTGGTGACCCTGGCTGCGCAGGATCGCCGCAGCCGCGTTCGCGGTTTCCGCGGCAAGGACCCCCGCCTGGACCTGGCCGGACGAATGACGGGCTTGGTATCGATACTCCGGCATGAAGCGGCTCTTTCTTCCCTATGCCTCCTCAGGCAGCCAACTGGCGCTCGAGTTTGTCGGGGTACGCAGACTGCGCGATCGCGTCCTCGCGACCGATCAGACCGTTGAAATACAGCTCCGCGATGGCGTTGTCGAGGCTGATCATGCCCATCTGGCGGTTGGTGTCGATCACGTTGGGAATCTCGAACGTGCGCGCCTCGCGAATGATGTTGCGCACCGCGGGCGTGCAGAGCATCACTTCGACCGCGGGCACCATGCCCGGCTGATCGATGCGGCTGAAGAGCGTCTGCGAGACGACCGCCTGGAGCGTGTTGCCCAGCATCGCGCGAATCTGGTTCTGCTGCGACGCCGGATACATGTCGATGATGCGCTCGACCGTCTGCGACGCGTTGCACGTGTGCAGGGTCGAGAGGACGAGGTGGCCGGTTTCGGCGGCTGAAATCGCCAGCGCCGCCGTCTCGAGGTCGCGCATTTCGCCGACCAGAATGATGTCCGGGTCTTGACGCAGCGCGTGACGCAGACCGCTGGCGAATTCGGGCATGTCCTGCCCCAGTTCGCGCTGCTCGATCAGGCACTTGTTGCTGCGGAAGGTGTATTCAATCGGGTCCTCGAGCGTGATGATGTGCTTACGATAGCGCTCGTTCATCGCCTGGATCATCGCGGCGAGCGTCGTCGATTTGCCCGAACCCGTGTCGCCCGTGACCAGCACCAGCCCGCGCGGCAGATACGTCAGGCGGCTGATGACCTCCGGCAGGTTCAACTCCTCCAGCGGCGGCACGTCGCTCTTGATCGAGCGCATCGCCATGCCCACGTGCCCGCGCTGCTTGTGCGCGTTCACGCGATAGCGCCCCAAGCCCGCCACTTCGTATGAGAAGTCGAGGTCGAACTGGCGGTCGAACCGCTCGCGCTGCGTCTTCGACACCATCGAGTCCAGCGCCTTGGACGTGCTGTCAGGCACCAGGACCGGATAGTCCATCGGCGTGATCACCGTGTTCACGCGCATCATCGGCGGGTGATCGGCGATCAAGTGGATATCCGAGGCCTTGTGCTCGAATGCGGTGCGAAGAATGTCGTGAAGCTGCATCGGTGCTCCCCAGTCCCTGTGGTGCGGGGCGATCGTGTGCCCCATGGTGCGGGGCGCTTAAGCGCCCAGCGCCAGCCAGAGGTCAGCCATCAAGCGCCCGACGCACGGGCCCTGACCTCAGACCTCTGACTTCTGACTTCTCCTCCCGCTCTATCGTCACTTGGGCAAGATGGAATGATTCGAGCTTGTGATCCAGTTTTCGCACGGCCGCGTGTGCGACATCCGCGGCAATTGTGCCGCCTGTAGCGTCTGGGCAAGTCGCGCGCCAGAGGTTAGTGGTCAGAGGCTGGAGATCAGAAGTCAGAGGTCAGCGTCAGGATCCGACGCGGCGCCGACGTCAGTCGTCGGAGATCCGATATGTGATTTTTCCGCTTCCTGATCCACCACCACGTTCCCGGACCCGCTGAATGTCGCCATGGGTTTGCGAACACCCGTGTCGAGCAGGATCTCGGCGATTTCGCCGGGCGTCACGTAGAGCAGCGTCCCGCGCACGGACCAGGAGAGCTGCGCGGGTGGGTCCGCGGCGTCCCAGTGCTGCTCGTCGAATCGGACGACGGCGGGGATGGTGAGCGTCTTTCCGCCGCGGGCGCTCAGCGTCGCCTGTGCGGCGCGCTTGCCTGCGTAAGCACGACGGTCGTTGACGTGCACGACGTAATCGAACACTCGAAGCTCCAGTGGCTCATCGTTGGGGTTTTCGAGGTTCAGCTCGATCTGGATCGCCAGCGCTTCGTCACTACGATCGATCAACGTCGCGTCGAGCGTTTGGATGTGCGGCGACTGATAACTGGAGCACCCGGCGAGCAGCAGGAACGACGAAGCGACAAACTGCAATGGTCCGGGGCACTTCAGCGCCCCGCGCCTGGCCCGAGGCTCCGCATGATTGGTGCGACCAGGTGACACTTCGCGATTTCGAGAAGTCTCCACGCCCGCAGTGTATCACCCTGCGAGTGCGACAGCGCCGAACCTTCGTCGCTTCGTCGCTCCGTCGCTCCGTCGCTCTGTCGCTTCGTCGCTCTGTCACTTCCGGGCTTCAATCCAGCAGCAGCC
>CAZLDF010000146.1:0-3509 GCA_964558095.1 uncultured Isosphaeraceae bacterium
GTCTCTGTGTTCATTCTTCATTCGAGGCGGCAAATGCGACTCCTCGACCCGGACCTTCGGCGAGGACGCCTCAGGTCCGGCGTGAAGCCAACGCGGTCTGCGCATCGCCGATCAGTTCGATCAGCATCGCCGGCAAGGCGGAATTGCGCCAAATCGCGCCCAGCTCGCGCGCTGAGCGATCGACCAGAATCTCCGCCTTGTCCATCGCCAGCGCTCGTTCATCTTCGGGCAACTCCCCCACTTCGCTCAGCGCGAAGGTGACGGCCTGGAGATTGATGATCGCCGGCACGCTCGCGCGCCACGCGTCGCCCTCGGCGTCGCGCGGCAGGGCCAGCGACGCCTGCGCGAACTCCACCCATTTGCCCAGCAGTGCGGTCCACGTCAGCGCGTGCGGTCGCAACGACGACATGCGCACATCTTACGTCCTCTCGCGAGGCGCATCGTTTCGCGAGCGGGTCGCAGAGTCGCCGGTGGAGACCTCGTCCCGCTGCGGTTCGGCGCGTTTGCACGACCCGCGCAGGGGCACAAGGCCCCTCGCGAAACGCGGCAGACCTCTGACTTCTGACTTCTGACTGCCGACCTCCGACCTCCGTTCTCTGACCTCTGATCTCTCTCCTTGCCGATAACCCTCCCGATGTCACGCAAAGCGAAGTCTGTCAGTGCGCGCGGCGCGAAATCTGCGCGGCCAAACGCGCAGGAATTGCCGCGGCCGTCGATGACCCGCCGCGTGGCGTGGGTGTTCGCTGCGGGCATGTGGCTCTTCTGGGCCGTTTCGCTCGTCAGCTTCAATCCCGCCGACGCACCCTCGCACGTCGTCGCGATTCACAACGATCCGCCGGCGAACCTCTGCGGCGTGTTCGGCGCGATTGTCTCCTATTGGTCGCTCTCCATGCTCGGCAGCGGCGTCTGGGTGCTGTTGTTCGCGCTGCTGGGCTACCTCGCCGTCACCGTCACCGGAAAAACCGTCTCGCACCCGTTCGTGCGATTGATGGGCGTGCTGCTGATGGCGCTGGGATTCTCGTGCCTTCACGGCCTGGTCGCGCCGAACGTCGGGTCGCTCGCCGGCGCACACGCCGGGCTGCTCGCAAGCATCATCGTCCCCGAAATGATCGCCCGGTTCAGTCCCACGGGCTCGTTTCTCGCCATGGCGGTCGGCTTCGGGATCGGCGCGGTGGTCGCGGTCGATCGCCTCGTGCTCGCCGCCCCTCGTTTGGCACTACACGGCGTGCGCAAAGTCAGCCGAATCCGCGTGCCGCGAATTCGCGCCTGGCGATCCGGCGCTACCGACGGCTCGACGCTCGCCCCGCCCTCCAAATTGCAATCAAGACGTGATGCGAGGCGGAAGGCCGACTCGAACGCCGCGATCGATCCCGACGCCGGCGGCGTCGGCGCCACCGATGCCTTCGACCCCGACGATTACGTCGTCGAGGACGACTCCAACACACCGTCTCGCTCCCACGAAGATGATGATTACGAGTACGAATACGTTGATGAGCACGGCAACCCCATCCCCGCTGACGAACTCGACGAATACGAACTCGAAGACGGGGACGACGAGGACGTTGAAGACGCCGCGGACGACGGCGACGCCGACGAACCGGCAGAGCCCATCCGCCGCCTGAGCGAGGAAGAGCTGCGCGCCAAGATCGCCAAGTTGCCGCTGCGCATCGGCAGCCGCAACAAGAAGGTCGCTCGCGACGAAGACATCCCGCGCGAGGAGAACTTCGAGAGCTATCAGTTCCCGACGATCGACTTGCTCGAGCATCCCGAATCGAACTATTCAGAGAAGATGGAATCGCTCATCCGCAAACAGGCCGAGCAGCTTGAAGGCGCGATGAACACCTACGGCATCGACGGCGAGGTGACGGCGATCGAGTCCGGCCCCGCCGTGACGCTCTATTCCGTGCAGCTCGCGCCCGGGACAAAGGTCTCGAAGCTGCAGGCCGTCGCACAGGACATCGCGCGCACGCTTTCGGCTCAGAACATCCGCATCGTGCCGACGATGAAGGGCAAGACGACCGTGGGCATCGAAGTGCCCAATCCGCGCAAGGAGCGCGTGCGCCTCAAGGAGCTCATGTCGGGCGGGCACGCGTCGAAGATGGGCCTGCCGATGTTCCTCGGCAAGGACGCCGCGGGCGAGCCCGTCGTCGCCGACTTGACCAAGATGCCCCACATGCTCATCGCCGGCACCACCGGCTCGGGCAAGAGCGTGTGCATGAACAGCATCATCATGAGCTGGCTCTATACGAAGCGCCCGGACGAGCTCAAGCTCGTGCTGGTCGATCCGAAGATGGTCGAGCTGAGCCAGTTCGCCGACATCCCGCACCTGATGTGCCCGGTCGTCACGGAAATGGGCCGCGCGACGAGCATTCTCGAATGGGCCGTCAACAAGATGGAGGAGCGGTATGAACTTCTGCGCGAAGCGCGGGTGCGCGACGTGGTCGCCTACAACGCGCTGACGGAGGAGGAGCTTTACGAGCTATTTGAAGCGCAGAACGATCTTGAGAAGGCTCGGATTCCCAAGAAGCTGCCCTACATGGTCTTCATCATCGACGAGCTCGCCGACCTGATTCTGACGAACAAGGAAGTCGAGCAGAGCATTGTGCGCATCGCGCAGAAGGCGCGCGCCGTCGGGATTCACCTGATCCTGGCGACGCAGCGCCCGCAGGCGAACGTCGTCACCGGCCTCATCAAAAGCAACATGCCCTGCCGCGTGAGCTTCAAGGTCGCCTCCGGCATGGACAGCCGCATCGTGCTCGACCACAAGGGCGCTGAACTTCTCCTCGGCCAGGGCGACATGCTCATCCTGACGCCCAGCACGTCGGAGCTGACGCGCGCCCAGGGCACGCTCGTCGAAGACAGCGAAATCCGCCGCGTCGTCAAGTTCATCAAGAACATCGCGGCGCCGAACTTCGAGCGCAGCCTGATGAGCTTCCGTCCGGGCGGCGCGTCAGGCGATGGCGAGCATGCCGCGCTCGATGACAAGGAGCGCGACCCGATGTTCAACGACGCCGTGGACATCATGCTCGAAACCGGCCGCGGCAGCGTCTCGCTTCTGCAGCGGCGACTCGCCATCGGCTACACCCGCGCCTCGCGACTGGTCGAGCAGATGTACCAGGCCGGGTTCCTCGGCGACCACAAGGGCTCGGTCGCGCGCGAAGTCACCATCTCCAAGGACGACTGGGAGCGCATCAAGGCGCTCGAAGCCGAGGCCGAAGCGGAAGCCGACGCGCATGGGGGGGGGGGCGGAGCGGGCGATTCACAGGACGATGTCGCCTGCGGCAACGTGGATGACTACGAAGACGACGCCGTCCCCGCCGAACTGCCCGGCGAGTATCGGCGATGAAAAGCGGCGCGATGACTCCGCCACACCGAGTCGCCTGCGCCACCCAGATCGCGGGGAGTATTGCGGGACAGTTTCGCGTTTCCTGAGCACGAAATGTCGGGGCCGCTCAAGTCTGTTTATGATGACTGGACGGGTGGAGGGCGGGGGGGGGCATTGAACAGGC
>CAZLDF010000147.1:0-6837 GCA_964558095.1 uncultured Isosphaeraceae bacterium
GCGGCGTTACGAGCGACATGCTTCCCGTGCCTGAGCCCTTGCCCCTCAGCGACACGAGGTGAAGCTTCATGCCCGGCATCTCCGGGCTTTCGAAGTCCTGGTTCGCGGCGGTCTTAGTGAACTGCATGTCGAGGTCCATCATGTCGCCGGCGAGGGATTTGAGCGTGATCGTCATCACGCTGTCGATCGTCATCCCTCCCTGTTCGATCTTCGTCACGACTTGCCACTTCGCGCCGGTTCCGACGGGTTCGACGGGCAAAGGCATGCAGTATTGAGCGAAGTTCTGCTGCGTCGCTTCGATCTGCTGTTTCGCCACCGGGTCCGCACCGACGGGCAAGTGCATGTCGAACGACTTGGTGACGCCTCGATTGTCCAGCGCCACCTTACCGCGGGCGCCCACCATCGACTTAAGCGACCTTCGCAACGAATCGGTCACCATCTTTTGCGCCAAGGGGTTTTCGACGATGTCCGCGTTGGTAAAGGCGAATTCGCACGTCGCGTCGCCCGCGTTCGAAACATCCACGACTATCATCGACATGGTCATCACCATGTCCGGCATGGGCTGCGCGGGCATCTTCTGACCGCCCATCTCCATCGACATGGACATCGTCATCGTCGTTTCAAAGGCGGACTCGGCGCCTTTCGTGAATGCATATCGCAGGGGCTTCTTCTCGCCTGAACCGGCATCAAGCAGCGTCACCTGCGGCTCGGCGGGCTTGGCGACGGCGTTGCCGCTGTTGGACGGCGGCTTCGGGGGCGTGGTCTGCGCGGAGCTGAACGTCGCCGAGGCGAGCAAGGCACACAGACACAGCGTGAACGTCATCGAAAGGGTTCGCATGGAGCTGTTCCAGGAAGAATAGGGGGGGGCGGTGGGGCGATCGGCTCGCACACGCGAGCAACCGGACGATCGAGCGGCGAACGCGGTCCGGCGGCACGCAGTATAGCGCAGCGCCCCCGACAGGTCCGTGGCCGTGGCCGCGAACTCGCCGTGGCGAATCCCCGCCGTGGTTGAACGGGGGTCTCGATGTGTGCAGGAATCGACGTGTTCAGCCCGTGGAGCTGTACGTCAGGGCGCGTTCTACGCCGCCAGGCCGGTGTAGCCGTCGTCGCCCGTGTCGTTGTCGTAGTCGTCGGTTCCGTCGTCGGCGTCGCGCGCGTCACGAGGATAGGGGCTGTCGCTGGGGTAGCCCCAGCTCTCTTCGCGAGCCTGTTTAGGCCAGCTTGGCCGCGCGCGGTGATGCACCTTGATCACGCGCGACAACTGCTCGGCGAAAATCGTGCGGAGCGTGTTCAGCGTCGCGGCGGCGTCCTCGGCGAACGGCTCGGAATTGCCGCGGAACAGCACGCACACCGCCAGGCACTCGCCCTCGTGCATGCACGAGTACGCGATGATCTGCGACGCGTTGAGCACCTCCGCGTCGCTGCCGATCCAGTCGCAGAACTCCGCAGCGTCCTCGAACGCGATCAGGTCCGGTTCATCGACCATGTGCGGGCAGACCAGGTCGCACAAGTGGTCGAGCAGGATCGACACGCTTTCGCGCGGGCAGTCGTAGTTGACATAGGCGCCGAGCGAGAAGTGCTTCTCGTGGTCGGGCAGAAACACCGCTGCGTTGGTCGGCCCGGTGCGGGTGAGCAGATACTCGAGCATCGTGCGCAAGAGGTCTTCGACATCGAGTTCTTGGCGCATGAGCGTGCGGAACTCGCTGGCGAGCGCGACGTCATCGAGTTGATCGGACATCTCGCGATAGGCGACGATGAGATCGTCGCACAGCGAATCGACCTGTTTGGTGACCTGATGCCGCGCGTCGTTGAGCTCCTGGCAGATTTTCTTGAGCCGCTTGAGGCGGATCTCGCGGTGGCGATCGGCGCGGGCGCGGGCGAGGGCGGCGTCGATGCGGGCCCGAAGATCGGCTTCGTCCTGAACGGGCAGGACGACGTAATCGACCGCGCCGATGCGCATCGCCTGGATGATGAGATCAGGCTCGCGTCCCGGTCCGGCGAAGACCAGCGCCGTCGAAGGCGATTTCGCTTGAACCAAACGGGCGAGGTCAAACGCGGCAGCGCTCGCGGCCGGGTCGATCTGCACGAACGCCAGGTCGATGCGGCGACGCGCGGCGAGCGCGATCGCTTCATCCGCCGACGCCGCGGCAAAGCAGCGATGACCGGCCGGCTGCAGCGCCGCGGCGATCGTCGCTGCCAGGCTTTCGTCGCGCAGCGCCAGCAGCACCGACGCCGGGCCGCGCGGCGGGCAGGAATCGGCGATCGCGGCTGCGAATTTCTGGTCCAGGCGCTCCATCGCTTCCTTCTCCCTCCACTGCTCACTGACTCCCCAACCCCCCCGATCCCCCAACTTCCCGCTCCGCATTCGCGCCGTTTCGTCGCTGCGTTACGCGACGCGACGGCGCGGTTCGTTCTTCGCGGCCACGGTCGCCCCGGGCAATTCGCCGTGGCGAGAACCGTGGCGATCATCGACGGCGAGCTGCTGGCGCAGAGGCAGGCTGATGCTCGCCACCGCCCCCCACGTATGCGCGACCCCGACGTTCGCCCCTCCCGCGATCGTCCCGGACGCTCGAAGACTTGCGTCCAGCGCGGCGCCGCGGTCGCTTTCCCGGTTCTGTACGCGGACCTCGCCGTCGAGCGCTTCGATCAGTCGTCGCGCCTGGGGCAGTCCGAGTCCGGGCTGGCGGCCGGCGGGTTTTTCGCTGAAGAACGGGTCGAACGCGTGCTTCAGCGCCTTGGGCGAGAGGCCCTTGCCGTCATCCGTCACCGTGATGACTAATCGGTTGCGATCTTGATCGGTGTGAACGCGCACTTCAATCTGTGTGGAAGCTTCGGCTTCGACGGCGTTACGAACCAACTCGCTCAGCGCGCCGGCAAGGTGGTCAGGGTCCGTGAACACGGGGTTGGGCACGGAGGCGAGAATGGTGTCGATCTTGACGCGCTGGCGCCCCACCTTCGGCCGCACGTCCTGCACAACCCGCATGACAAGCTCGGCCGGATCGACCGGGACGAACTTCGGCTGCGTCGGTTCCGCGAACATGCGCAGGGCGGTGATGATGTCGCTCAGCCGATGGGATTGGAAGACGATCTGCTCGGCCATGTCGCGCAGTTCCTGGTCGAACAGTCGCGAGAGCAGCAGTTGCGCCCGGCCGGAGATGACCGTGAGCGGATTGTTCATTTCGTGCGCGGCGCCGGCGGCGATTTCGCCCACCGCCGCCAGCGTGCGGCTGCGAGCCAGCGTTTCCTGCGCTTCCAGCAGCTCGCGGTTGGAATGCGCCAGGCGCTCGCTGAGCGCGGCGGCGTCTTCGTGATGCAGCGCGGCGGCGAGCGCGGCGCCCCACGTGCGCGCCAGCGCGTCGAACTGGTTCGTCTGATCCGGCCCGCCCAGCGGACAGTTGTGCAGCAGCACCGCGCTGACGCCCCACCCGCCCGGCAGCGGCAGCAGGCGAACGGTCTTGAGATCGACCGCGCGCCCCAGTTGCTGCTTGATCTGCGGCAGCAGCGCGAGCACCTCGGCGGAAACGTGCGATTCGCCCGCGAGGCCCGATGCCGCGCTCGACGGTGGGCGAAGTTCCGTCGCGGCTTCCAGGCGCCCGTCGTCGGCGAATCGCAGCAGCCGCCACGGCTGGTCGGCGGCGGCCTGATACAGCGCCCAGAACGCCGCCCCGCCGAACGTCTTCGCCGCCGACGCCACCACCCGGCCGAGCACGTGCACGACCGACGATCCGGATTGCGCGTCTTCGTGAAACTGCGTGACGGCGTCGAGCGTGCGCGCGAGCGTTCGCGCCGCGTGCGCGCGGGCCTGCAGCGTGTGATTGATGCGGCCGAGCGCTTCGTTGGCGCGCGAAATCGACTGCAGGAGCAGTTGATCGCTTTGCGTGAAGTCGAGGCCGAAGCCCTCGGCGCGGGCCGCGACCTCCGCCGCGAGCTCGTTGCCGATGTCGTCGAGGATCGACGGATCGACGCCCAGCTCCGCCGCCATCGTCGCGAGAACCTCGTTGCGCGGGCGATGGCCCATCGTCGCGATGTGCCGGCGGCGCACGAGCGCGTCGGCGAGGCTGACCAGGCCGATCAGCGACTTGTGCGGTACGTCAGGCAGCGACGCGTAGGGCTGGCCATGAAGCCACATCACGTCGGC
Organism: uncultured Isosphaeraceae bacterium; assembly: GCA_964558095.1. Lineage (GTDB taxonomy): Bacteria > Planctomycetota > Phycisphaerae > Phycisphaerales > SM1A02 > CAZLDF01. Next base: position 4,139 of record CAZLDF010000147.1, read on the forward strand.
GAGGCGCTCGGGAAGCCGCCAGTGCTCGGCCAGCCGCTTGCCGGCGGTATGCGTGTCGATGCCAAGCACCTGCGCGGCGGCGGCGTCCACCGACAGGCCGTGCGTGTCGGCCAGTTCGCAAACTTTGTCGAAGCTGCGCGGCAGGACGACGTGCAGCACGAGCATGCCGAGGTCGTGCAGCAGGCCCGCCAGGAACACGTCGCCCTGCCGCAGCGCGTGCCGCAGCGGGCTGCGCGTCACGATCATCTCGCACGCGACGCCGACGGCGACGCTGTGCTGCCAGAACAGCTCGGGCGAAAAGCTGGTCGTTGCGTCGCGGACTTCGCCGCCCGCGCTCGCTCGCCCGTTGAGCACGTTGAACACCTGCACGGAGAGAACGGCGCTGCGCACCGCGTCGAAGCCCAGCAGCAGCACGGCTCGCTCGACGCTCTGCACGTCGGCGGCGCGACCGCGAGGCGAGCAGCGGCAGAGCTTCAGCACCCGCGCCGCCAGCGAAGGGTCGCCCGCGATCAGGTCGATCACCTCGCGAGCTTGCGAATCGTCCGCTGCGGTCAGCTCCAGCAGTCGCACGGCGATGGCGCTGAGCGTCGGAAGCGAGTCGAGCTGATGGAGAATCAGCTCGATCCGCCGCGCGCGACCGGCGTCCGTCCTGACGTGTGACGCTTCCATGCAGTGCTCGCATGCTCTGGGGCTATCTCATCGCTCCCTCTCCCCTTGGGAGAGGGCTGGGGTGAGGGCCGTGCGTCGTGCCATCCTGCCGGCTTCCACGCACACGCTCGCCCCGTCCTCTGAGGATCATTCGCTGATCCAGTGGCTTTGAAAGAGTTTCCTGCATGATCGTTCAGCATTCTCTTCGAGCGCAATCGACGAACGAACGGGCGCCGCAGCGAGCGACACAGGCGAGACGCCTGTGCCAAGGATGACACGGGCGAGACGCCTGTGCCACCGGCGCTGTTCACACGCCAAGCAGGTCGGCGATGTCGGTTGTCAGTTGGTTGACGTCGAACGGCTTCTTGATGAACTCGTCGCAGCCGGAGCGCTTCAGCCGCTCGATCTCGTCGTGCGTCACCACGCCGCTGATGACGATCACCTTGGTGTCGGCGAGGCGTGGATTGCTTTTGATGCGCTCGCAGACGAGGTTGCCGTTGATGTCAGGCAGCATGTAATCGAGCAGCACGAGATTGGGCTGGAACTGTTCGGTGAGCATGCCGGCGTCGTATCCGGTGCTGGCGGTGCGCACTTCGTAGCGATCGTCGCGGCCGAGCGCGTCCATCAGCAGCGCGACGATCTGATCGTCGTCATCGACGATGAGGATGCGCTTGACGGCGCTCTCGAGCGCTTCGGTCGGAATGTCGTTGGCCTTCATGAATCGCAGCAGTTCGTTGCGGGGGATTCGCCGAAAGCGCGAGCCCGGCACGCGGAAACCCTGCAGGCGGCCGCTGTCGAAGCAGCGAATGATCGTTTGCTGCGAAACTTTGCAGATTTCCGCGGCTTCACCGGTGGTGAAGACCTGCTTGTCGGCCCAGGTTCTGGTGCCGTTGCTCCTGGACATGGCTTTCCCCTCCATGAACGATGATCCTACGCACGAACAAGGCGAACGGCTTCGCAGTTCGCCCATTTCTCCCGCCTTGTCATCGACGGGCCAGCTTGTGGACTTCACCCAGCTTAAAGTGTTGCCCCCGCGCCCCCCCGCGCCCATGCCGCACGATCGCCAACTCCCGCGCCACCGGTGCAGACCACGTCCCGCAGCGCGCTGCGAACATATCGACGAACTCTTATTGGACGCTCGACCCCGGCGGCGCGCTGCTGCGGCGGGCTTCCCACAGCGCCACCGCCTCCGGCGGCCTGGCATAAAGAGGAAGCAAGTTCAGCGGGTCGATCGTCCGGCCCGACCGAAGCATGCGATTCGCGCATATCAGACAAGCCGCGGGATCGAACACCGGCGCCACGATCGGCACGCCGATCGAACGGCACAGCGTGTGCATCCACGCAGGCAGGTGTTCATCAGCGAGCACGACGTCGATGCCGTCGAGGCTCGCCGACGTTTCTTCCCATGCCGCGCCGCCGTCGCCCGCTTCGCGCAATTCGTCCGGCGCAGTGCGGCGGACGATGTGCGGCTCGCCGCGCTCATCGCGCTCGATGCGCGTCGCCCAGAACGTCTCGCGCTTGGACGCCAGCGCTACAAGCATCGTCCTCCCCGGCCCTTCATAAGCCTGCGCGACGATCAGCGCCGTGGGCACGGCCAGCAGCTTCACATCGAGCGCCTCCGCGAGCATCTTCGCGGTGGTGACGGCGATGCGCAGCCCGGTAAAGCCGCCGGGACCGATGGAAACGCCAACTGCTTCCAGATCGCGCGGCGAAAGGCCGGCGCGGTTCATCACGCGATCGATCGCGGGCATGAGGTCGTCGTCGTGACGCGTCGTCTGGCGCAGCGATTCGACGAGTGTTTCGCCGCCCGAAGTCTGCAGCGCCACGCCGCCGGATTGCTGCGAAGTTTCGATGGCGAGGATGACGGCGTGATCGGGCACGGACGAAGAGTGTATGTCTCAGCCGTCGCGGAGAGATTGGTCTAGCGCCGCGCGGAACGGAGGGGTGGCTGGCGTGACGGCATTGCGTCACCCCAGGAGCACTGCTCCATCTACACGGAGGCAGCGCACATTGCCATGAATGCGAAGTTGAGCCAGCCGATGACCGCCATC
>CAZLDF010000148.1:0-2646 GCA_964558095.1 uncultured Isosphaeraceae bacterium
TCGATCGCAAGACCGGCGCGATGGTGAATCCGAACCTCGAGTGGTATCGAATCCTCGGCACGAGTGACATGCCGCACATCGTCCCAGTCTTGTGGACGAAGGGACAAACCGGCGTGCGCTCGCTCGGCGAGCCGCCGACGATACCCACCGCCGGCGCGACGGCGTGCGCGCTCTTCAACGCCATTGGCGCGCCCGTGCGCCATCTGCCTCTGTCGCCCGATCGCGTGCTCGCCGCGGTCGAGTTGGCCGGGAAGGGAGGCGCATCATGAGCTTCGCGATCGTGCGGGCACGCACGTTGAGCGAAGCGTCGGCGCTGGCCCGCGACAAGGCCGTGCCGCTGACCGTGCTCAAGGCGGGCGGAATGGACGTGGTCGATCATCTCAAGGAGGGTCTCTACGAGCCGAATCGACTGATCGACATCCTGCACGTGGGCGAGGAAGAGGCCTATGGACTTCGCGAGGGCTGGATCGGCGCGCTGCGAACGCTTGCGGACATCGGCAACTCGCCGGAGATTCGACGAAGCGCGCCGGCGATCGCGCAGGCCTGCCACAGCGCCGCCACGCCGCAGATTCGCAACGTCGCGACCGCGGCGGGCAACCTGCTTCAGCGCCCGCGATGCTGGTATTACCGCAACGACCAGTTCAACTGCCTCAAGAAAGGCGGCGCGACCTGCTTCGCCGTGGAAGGCGAGAATCAGTATCACGCGATCTTCGGCGGCGGGCCGTGCCACATCGTTCACCCGTCGAACCTCGCTGTGGCGCTGTGGGTGTGCGATGCCAACGTCCACTTCGTCGGTGGATCGGGCGACGCGCTGCGGCTGAAGCGGCTGTTCCACTTGCCCGGCGTCGGCGTGACGACCGAGCACGTTCTTCAGAACGGCGAAGTCATCACGCACGTCACCTATGATCCACGGCCCCACAGCGCGTTCTATGCCGTCAAACACAAGCAGTCGTTTGACTGGCCGCTGGTCGCGGCAGCGGTTTCGCTCGAACTGGACGGCACGGTCATCCGCAGGGCGCAGGTGTGCGCCGGCGCGGTCGCGCCGATTCCCTGGCAACTCGAACACGTCGAACGCGCTCTTGCCGGCGTCGATGTGAATGACGACGCCGCGCTGCGCGCAGCATGCGACCGCGCACGCGAAGGCGCGAAACCCATGACCGCCAATGCGTACAAGGTGACGCTGCTGCCGGTGGCCGTTCGTCGGGCGACGCGCATGGCGGCCGGTTTGGAGGCCATCGCATGAGCGCCTCGCCCGCTTCGGAATTCGATCGGCCCGTTCGGCTGCGCATCGCGTGCATGAGCCTGCGCCACAAGATGATGTACGTCGATGAGCGGCACGCGACGCGCGGCACGGTTGATGATTCGTCCGACACGCGCATTTACTGGTGCACGAAGACGCAAGACTCCCTCGGCCCGGACGGGCAGCCCGTCAGCCCGGACGACTGCGCCGGCTCGCGAGGATGCTATTGCCGCAATGAGTGACTCGATCGCCAGCTTGATCTCCCGCGCCGCGGCGATGCAGCGCGACGGCCGGCGCGTCGTCGCGTGTTTGCTCGTTCGCGCCCGCGGCTCGACGCCGCAGCAGCCCGGCGCGCTGATGCTCGTCGATGACGCGGCGCACATCCACGGCACGATCGGCGGCGGCTGTGTTGAAGCCGAGGTGCGCCAGCGCGCTCACCAAATGCTCCATGACGATCAATCAGGCCTCCTCAGCTTCAAACTCGATCACGACTACGGCTGGGACGACGGGCTCATCTGCGGCGGCACGATCGAGCTGGCCGTCGGGCAGCCCCCCGCTTTCGACGAGCTGGAATCGATCCTCCATGCGATCGAGCGGCGTCAACCTGCGTCTTTCAAAGTGACGGTGCGGACGGATCAGGGTTCGCAGGCGTATGTGCTCGATCTGCCGCCGCGCGATCGGCTCTATATCGCCGGCGCGGGCCACGTCGGTCGCGACCTGGCGCAGCTTGCCCAGGAGCTTGACTACGAAGTGACGATGTTCGACGATCGCGATGACTTGCTGGCGAAGCTCGCGCCGACGGGCGTGCGCACCGTGGCGGGCGACATCGCACAGTCACTACGTGCGGCGGCGTTCGATGAATCGACCTACTGCGCGATCATCACGCGCGGCCACAAGCACGATGAAGAGGCGCTGCACGCCGTCATCGACAAGGACGCCGCGTACATCGGCATGATCGGCAGTCGCCGGAAAGTGAAGCTGGTGTTCGACGACCTGCGCGCGATGGGCGTCGATGACGAGCGTTTGCAGCGTGTTCATGCGCCGATCGGACTGGACATTAGCGCCGTGACGGTGCGCGAAATCGCGCTTTCGATCGCGGCGCAGCTCGTGCAGGTGCGGCGGTCGCTGCACCCGCAGGTCGTGCGCGGACCGCTCGCCGCCGAACCGACGGCGGTCGCCGGCCGTGCGTGAATCGGTAGCGAGGTGCCATGGACGGGCCGGTTGTGTTGCATGGCGTATTGCTCGCGGCCGGTCGAAGCTCGCGCATGGGCCGGAGCAAGGCGCTGCTGCCGTGGGGTTGCGGCGACTCGACGACGGTCGTCGCCGCCGCGTTCGACCTCATTCGCCAGTTCGCCGCCGGCGGGATGTTCGTGACGCTGGGGCACGACGCCGCCGCGATCCGCTCG
>CAZLDF010000149.1:0-5554 GCA_964558095.1 uncultured Isosphaeraceae bacterium
GGGCCGCCGGGTGAGACGCTGCCGTGGCAAAGCGCATTCGTCGGGCCGTCTGATCGCGAGCTTGGCGAGGGCACGTGGGACGGCTGGACGTTCGGCGTGTTCCCCGGCGCCCCGCCGCAGGTCCCCGCGCCGGGCGCGTGGACGGCCCTGGCAGTGTTCGCCATCGGACGCCGGCGGCGACGCGGTCGATAAGCGCGATCGCGGCGAGCGACGAGCTTCCCACATCGTGTACGAACCCGGCGGACCTGGAAACTATCTCAAACTGCAACGATCGAAGCGGAGTTCGCGATAGATCCGCGGCACTTGCCGGACGTGCGGCACTCACCCCGACCCTCTCCCAAAAGGGAGAGGGAGTTTTGAGATAGTTTAGTCCGCCGGGTTCTCGTTCTTCGCGCTCGCGGATGTGTTGTCGCGCTCAACCGGCGCGACTTGCTCGAAGCGCACGGGGGCGGAGATGGATCGAATGCGAATCTCGCGCTGCGGGAAGGCGATCACCACGCCTGCCTCATCGAACGCGGTTGTGACGGCGGCGAGCAACGAGTCCTTGACGGTCAGCAGGTGATTGATGTGCGGGATGAAGACGCGCAGCTCGAAGTCGAGCGAGCTGTCGCCGAAGCCGCGGAACAGCGCCATGGGCGCGGGGTCTTCAGCGACGTGCTCGACCTTCTTCGCCGCCTCGAGCAGCACACGTTTGACAAGCTGCGGATCGGTGCCGTATTCGACGCCGACGGGCACGGTGATTCGCAGCGTGGTGTCGCTGAGCGTCCAGTTGACGATCTGGCCGGTGACGAATTCCTTGTTGGGGATGATGTGTTCCTTGCGGTCCCAATCGACGATGGTGGTGGCGCGCATGCGGATGCGCGAGACCGTTCCGGACTTGTCGCCGACGGTGACGGTGTCGCCGACGCGAATGGGTTGTTCGAAGAGGATGATGATGCCGCTGACGAAGTTGGCGACGATTTCCTGGAGGCCGAAGCCCAGGCCGACAGTGATGGCGGCGGCGAGCCACTGCACTTTCGACCAGCCCAGCCCGATGCCGTCCAGCGCCCACACCACGCCGATGATGTAGATCGCGTACCGCACCAGCGTGCTGGTCGCGTAGCGCCCGCCGGAGGACAGCGGCAGGCGCTGCAAAACTGTGATCTCCATCATCGCGGGAAGATTGCGCCCGATGATGAACGTCAGCGTGAGGATGACGAGCGTCCTGAGCAGATCGAGCAGCGTGACGGGCACGTCGCTCCGCTCGACCGCGCCCGCGCCGCCTGCTTGTTTCGCCCCTTCAACCCCTCCTTCAAGCGCCCCTTCAATCGCCCCGTCAACGGTCGAGCCGGCGCTCTTCACTACCGATCGCGTCCAGCCAAGCTCGATGTCCTGCAGCGCGTTGAACGCCGGCAGCACGTCGCTCCAGATGAGCGCCACGGCGAGCAGCACGATCGAGCCGATGACGAAGCGCACGAGCCTGCGGCTTTGGCGCGTCAGCGCCTCGACGTCGATCTTGTTGGCGGCGTCGATGATTTTGGCGGCCTCGGTCTCCGCCTCGGTGCCGGTTTCGGTGAGCTGCTTGATTCGCCGGCGCGCCTGATCGATCGCCAGACGCCGCTGGGAGACGACGAGCCAGCGCATGATCATCGCGCTGAAAACGACCGCCGCCAGAATGAGCATCACGCACGAAAGCGTGCGGAGTTCCAGTTGAATCGCGGTGTAGAAGTATCCCAGCCCCGCGAGCAGCGCCAGGCCGGCGGGCGCGAGGGCCATCGCGGGAAACCAGATGTGACGAAGCCGATCCAGCCAGCCGCCTCGCTGGCGCGCGACGAATTCCTGGAGAATGCCGGTGCGCGTGTTCAGCAGCCGCCAGATGAAGACCGAGCAGACGATCATTGCCGCCATGAACGCCGCGCGTCCAAGCGAGTCCTGATGCGGATCGAACGGGTCCTGATTGGTGATCGTGTGCAGAAACGAAAGCGGCAGAAGGAGCGGCACGAACCAGCGCAGGTGGCGGCGCAGCAGCCGGCAGCTCGCCGCGCGCCAGTGAAACTGCACGTGCGCCGTGCCGTCCTCCCGGCAGAGATTGGACATGAAGCTGCACAGCAGCAGCAGCGCGGCGATGCGCCCGAACCCGGCGGCGAGCTTCGTCGTAAAGCTCGTCGGATCGCCCTCGCCCTGCAGGGACGACGCCAGCAGCATCAGCACCAGCGGGCCCGGCAGCGCCAGGAGCAACACCAGGGCGATGCTCGCGAGCGTGGCGCCGTAGGACAGAAAGCTCGGGCGCTGCGCCGCGGCGTTGATGTCGCCGATGGCGCGCTTGATGCGCTGTCGCAGCACGATGAGCAGCCCCAGCACGGCGATCATGACCGCGTGCAGCGCCCACGACGCCCGCAGGCCGCCCATCGCCGCGCGCGCTGCCCCGCGCCAGCTTTCCAGGTTCAACAGCCAGGCGAGGGCCGCCCGAAGCTGATCGACGTTCGCGCTGCGCAGCGGTGGGGCGCTTTGAATCCACAGCACATGTTCTTCCACGAAGCGCCGAAGCTCGTCGGTGGTCGCAATCAGCAGCCGCTCGGCCTCGACGAGATCGATCAGCGTGCCCGAGGAATAGTCGTCGTAGAGCTGATCGAGCGGAATCAGGAAATCGCGCTCGCGGGCGCGCAGCGCTTCCATCACTTGCGCAGCGACTTCCGCCTCCTGCTCCAGCGGCACGGGCGACTCGCTCTCGGCGAGCAGCGCGGCGGCGTAGGTCTCCTTGTCCGCGAGACGGTTGAGCTCCTCGGCGATCTCCGCCATGCGGAGCTGGACGCGATTCTGCTCGCTCCGCACCTCGCGCAGCGTCCGTTCGCTGACCGCGACTTCGCGCAGCTCGATGAGCCAGCGGCGAAGCTCGATGCCGATGGCTTCCGTGTAGCCGCCCAGCCGCTCGATGCGATTCTGCATGCGGCTTCGCCGATCCCGCCACTTGCTCAACAAAGCGAGCGAGCGATCGCGCTGCTGCGCGTGCTGCTTGACGCGCTGCAGCACGTCGCTCATTTCCGCGGCGATCCGGGTGTTCTCTTCATAGATCGCCCGGGCGATCGGGTGCGCCGCGACGGCCTGAACACTTGTGCGGCGCGCCTCTTCCTCGCGCTGCTGGGCATCACGCTGGCGCCGCTGATCCAGCGCCTGAGTCAGTGCCGCGACTTTCTGCTCGGCGAGCGCGATGCGCTTGGCCTGCGCCTGCTGGCGCGGCACGCGCAGCGGCACGCGCGCGTCATAACTGGCCAGCTCGGCATCGAGCAACCGAATCGTCGCCTCGTGCGCCTGCTTCTCCGCCAGCAGCCGCCAGCGCTGCGCCTGGCGAAGCTCCTGCGGCTCGTCGAGTTTTGCAGCCGCACTGAGCGCGCCTTCCAGGCGATCGATCTGCTCCTGCGCGAGCTGGCGCTCCTGCGGTATCGCCACCCGCCGGGCCGTGCGATGCTGCGAGTCGGCCTCCAGGGTCTTCAGCGCTTGCTGTTCGCTGGCGAGCGCGGTGCGCGCGGCGGCGAGCAGGGCCGTCAGCTCTTCCTGCTCTGCCGCGGCGCCGACGCCCTCCAGCGGTCCGGGCGGCGGCCGGTCGATCTCCTCCTGCAGCGCCGCGACGCGAGCTTCGATGTCGGCGGCCTCGCGAGTAAAGGTCGCCGCCTGCCGATCGGCTTCGGCGATCTGCGTCAGATACCCCCCGGCCTCTTCCAGAAGCGCCAGCTCGCGCTTCTGCACGTCCGTCGGTGAATCGATCGCGCGCAGTGCGGCAATGCGCGCTTCGATCTGCGCGGCGGGAACTTGTTCGGCCGGCGGCGCGTCCGTCGAGGCGGTCGCGTCCGGGCTGACTTCCTGTTGCGGGTCCTCCTGGCTCGCGGGCAACTCGGCGCCGAGGGGGGGCGGCCGCTGCGCCGCGCCGGCAAGCCCGCATGCACTCGCCAGTGTCAAGGCCGGGGCAAGCACGCGCCATGAAACGGCGATGCGGCGCAGCATGCTCGCCGCGCGCGCCGCCAGCGACGCCGGCTGTGAACGCGAATTCGTTGCGTCGGCGAACACGGATCGGCCATGCTACGCGAACCGGGCGCAGCCGTCCAAACGCGGTCGCTCGCCGCCGCGGCGCGACCGAACGAATACTCAGCGTTCGGCTTCGAGCGACGCGCGCATGCTTTGCAGGAGCCGGCCCGCCGCGGCGGCGTCCAGCGATCCCGCGGCCCAGCCGATGCCGAGGCCCTTGCCCTTGGATTCATCGTCATGCTTGGGAATGATGTGAAAGTGCACGTGCATCACTTCCTGGTGCGCGGCCTTGCCGTTGTTCTGCAGGACGTTGTACGCCGTGGCCCCGGTGGCGCGCAGGACCGCGCGGCAGATGCGCGGCAGCACGCGACCAAGCGCCGCAGCCGCCGCGTCGCTCAATTCGTGCAGGTGCGCCACGCGTTCCTTGGGAATCACGAGCGTGTGGCCGAGGCTCAGCGGACCGATGTCGAGGAACGCGAGAACGTGCGCATCCTCATACACCTTGTGGCAGGGGATGGAGCCGTCGATGATCCGGTCGAAGATGGTTGGTGCGTTCATGATGACGTGGCGGAGGCCATTCAAGGATTGCGGAGTGCGCGCCGCCAGAGCGCGTCGCGGAATCGTGCTGCGTGCCGATCGCCATCGATTCTTCGGCCGTTGAGGCCGAAGAATCGATCACAGGCGAGACGCCTGTGCCACTATTCTGCCGGGCGCGTCGCGGCGTTCGTCGAAGTTACACTACCGTCGATGGTCGATCTGAACAAACTCAGCCTGCACGAACTGCTCACGGAGCTGATGCCCGATGACGCCATCGACCGGCTGCTGAGCATCGCGCTCGAAGAGGACCTCGGCGACGGCGGCGACGTGACGTCGCGCGCGCTGGTCGCGCCCGATCGACTCGCCACGGCGAGGCTCGTGCCGCGGCGCGCGGGCGTCATCGCCGGGCTGGGCTTGTTCTCCAGAATCCGCCATCCGGCCTTCGCCGAGATCGCGTCGTCCATCAACGTGCACGTCAGCGACGGCCACGCGTGTTCGCCGGGCCAGGCGATCGCAGAACTTTCAGGCCGGCTGCGCAGCATTCTCGCGGCCGAGCGCACGATCCTCAACCTGCTGGGGCACCTGAGCGGCGTCGCGTCGCTGACGGCGAGATACGTTCACGCGATTGAGGGAACGCAGGCGGCGATCTGCGACACGCGCAAGACGTTGCCGGGTCTGCGGCGGCTGGAAAAGTACGCGGTGCGCTGTGGGGGGGGGACGACGCATCGCCTGGGCCTGTTCGACGCGATGCTCATAAAGGACAATCATCTCGCGGCGCTTGACGGCGCGGACCTGGCGAACGCGCTGAGCGAAGCCGTGCGCAAGGCGCGCCAGGCGACCAAACTCGCATTCGTCGAAGTGGAAGTCGATTCGATCGAACAACTCCGGCAGGTGTTGCAGATGGCGAATGGGCTGGTGGACATGATCCTGCTGGACAACATGCCGCCGCGAACGCTGCGCGCCGCCGTCGCGATGCGCGATGACATGGACTCGGCGGTTCTGCTTGAGGCCTCCGGCG
>CAZLDF010000150.1:0-2707 GCA_964558095.1 uncultured Isosphaeraceae bacterium
CGAAAGACGAGAATCGGAAGTCGGAGATCACCAGATCACCAAATCGCCAAATCACCAAATCACCAGATCAGCAAATCACCAAATCACCAGATCACCAATGCCGTGCGATTACCCAGTGATTGCGACTACCCAGCGATCAAAAGGCACTGAAATGCGCAAATCATCAATGGCCGTCGATATGTAGCCCCGCTGGCGACCTCAAGAACGAGGTATTCGTCCCGACCGTTCAATGGCGACTTGCGATCGCGCGCAAATCATCGACGTTGCTCCATGTGTTCGCCGGGCACTCATTGCCACCCCTCTGCCCCCCCCCGGCTTCGGCCTTATCGCGATCGGTTCGGATAGGCCGGTCGGCTGGGGCGGTCGATGGGCGACTCTCGCAGCTTCGCCGCCAGCTCCTCGATCGCTCGATGAAGCTGCGGGTCTCGATCGGCGAGTCGATCCTGTGGCGAGATGTGCACCTCGATGTCCGGCGCGACGCCTTCGTTTTCGATCGACCAGCCGCGCTCGTCCCACCACGCGTACTCCGGCTGGGTGGACATGCCGAAGTCGAGGAACGGCTTGTCGGCGCGGATGCCGATCACCCCCCCCCACGTGCGCGTGCCGATCAGCGGCCCCATGCCGAGCGCGCGGAACGACGCGGGAAAGATGTCGCCGTCGGAACCCGCGTGCTGATCGATGAGGGCGACCATGTGGGCGCTCGCGGCGCGCATGGGATAGGTGTAGGCGCGCGTGCCGTGTCGCGGGCTGTCATAGGCCCAGATTCTGCGATTGAGGCGCTGGATGAGCATCTGGCTGACGAACCCTCCGCCGTTGTTTCGCACGTCGATGATGAGTCCCTGTTTGTCGAGCTGCGGATAGAACTGTCGCGTGAAGGCGATCAGGCCCGCGGCGTCCATGTCGGGCAGGTGCATGTAGCCGATGCGCCCCTCGCTTGCCTTGGCGACATACTCGCGATTGGCGGCGACCCATGCGTGGTAGCGCAGCTCGGACTCATCTTCGACGGTGAGCACGCTGATGTGCCGCGCGTTCGCCCCGGATGCGTTGCCGATCTTGAGGCTCACTGCTTTGCCCGCCTGATCCTGCAGCCGGTCGTACACGTTGTCGCCGGCGCGCAGCGCCTCGCCGTTGATTTCAAGAATGTATTGGCCCGCAAGGTCGCCGAGATACGGCTCGCCGAGCGGGCTGACGAGTTCATCGTCCAGCGGAACCGAGGGAAACACGCGGGCAATGCGAAAATCGCGGCCGTCGAATTCGATGTCGGCGCCGAGCAAGCCGACGTTGACGGGCTCGATCTCTTTGTGCGGGTCGCCGCCCCAGTTGTAGGTGTGGCTGGTGCCGAGTTCGCCGATCATTTCACCGAGCAGATCGGAGAGTTCCTCGCGCGTGCCGATTCGCGGCAGGAGCGACGCGTACTTGTCGCGCATCGCGGGCCAATCGACGCCGGCCATATTCGGCGCCCAGTAGAAATCGCGCTGCAGTCGCCACGCTTCGTGGAAGATGTGCTCCCACTCGGCCCGCGCGTCGATGCGCACGCGCGCTTCGCTCAGATCGATCGGCGTCGTCTCATCCGCATCCGGTTCGAGCACAGCCAGGCCCTCGGCCGTGCGCACGACGATCACCTGCGAATCGTCACTGATGGCATAGTCGGCTATCTCGGCGGCCAGCTCGGTGGATTCCTCGGCCGCGCAGTCGTAATGCATCAGCTTCGAGCGAGCAGGCGGAGCGCCCGGTTCGCCGAAGTCGTCCTCTCGCAGGCCGACCACCGGCGAACTCAAATACACCACGCCGCCGGGGACCGCTTCAAGCCGGCTGTAGTCGCCGTGTTCGATCGGCAGCAGGTACTGGCGAAGTGAGAGGCCCTCGGTGTCGATGCGAAGCTCCGCGGCGAGCTGCGCCGCCAAAGCCCCGTCAAGTTCATCTTCATCATCCGCGGCGAATTCCCGGTCGCCCGCGAGATTGTCTTCGCCGTTCTCATCCTGCTCATCACTTGCTTCGTCATCCGCGGCAGCCCATTCCTGCAAATCGAAATCGACGACCGCCGCGGCCGCGGGCGTCGGGGGCGGCACGTCCGCCTTCAGCGGCACGACGCACACTCTTGTCGTGTTTACGTGCACGTGTTCGAAGTCGAACTCGTCAAGCACAGGATCGAGATGCCGCTGCGAAAGGAAATACAGGTATTCGCCCGCCGGGTCCCACCGCGGCTCGCCATCGCGCTGCATGCCGGTGCTTACCGCGAACGATCGCCGCGTGCGCAGCGAATGAACGTACACCATGCTGAAGTCGCTAGGCGCCGGCTTGACGTACGCCAGCCACTGGCTGTCGGGCGAGAAGCGATAGTCGGTGATTTCGTCCGCTTCGGAAATGTCCGCGACGTATCGTTCGAGCGTTTGCAGGCTGATCACGTGCAGGCGCAATTCCGCGTCGGCGAAGGCGACCCAGTTGCCGTCGGGCGAGGTGCGCACGGGCATCAGCCACGCGGCGCGGTCGTCGGTCACGAGCGACGGCTCGCCGAAACCGTCGGCGGCGTCGCGGTGGATCACCGCGATCTGCTGCTCGCCGGTCGCGTCGGTGATCAGCGCCACGCGATGCTCGTCAAGCCAGGCGGCGCCCCATTCGCGCGCCGTGGATGTTCGCGTCAGTCGAACCACCGACTCGTCCTCGATGTTGGCGACGAACAGGTCGCCTCGCGACTCCAGCAGCAGCT
>CAZLDF010000151.1:0-4925 GCA_964558095.1 uncultured Isosphaeraceae bacterium
TCGAGCGCCCGCTCGACCGTCGCGCCATCGCGCTCGCGGCGGAACTTCGCCAATCGCTCGCATTGCAGCGTCTCGACTGAGTGCGGAATCTGCAGGATATCGACGTGCTTCTCTTCGTTGCCGTCGGTGTAGGCGTTCACACCGACGATGATGCGGTCGCCCGCTTCCATCTCCTGGCCGAAGCGGTAACTCGCCTCCGCGATCGACCTGCGAAAATAGCCCTTGTGAATGCCTTCGACGACCCCCCCCATGTCATCGATCGCGTGGATGATGTCGAGCGCATCCTTCTCCATCTGGTCCGTCAATGCCTCGACGAACCACGAACCGCCCAATGGATCGACGGTGCGATGCACGCCCGTCTCGTGCGCGAGAATCTGCTGCGTGCGCAGCGCGACGCGCACCGCGGTCTCCGTCGGCAGGCCCAGCGTCTCGTCCATCGAATCCGTGTGCAAGCTCTGGCACCCGCCCAAAACGCCCGCCATCGCCTGGTACGCCACGCGCACGATGTTGTTCAGCGGCTGCTGCTCCGTCAGCGAGCAGCCGGCGGTCTGCACATGCGTGCGCATCAATAAGCTGCGCTCGCTCTTGGCGCCGTAGCGGTCGCGCATCATCGTCGCCCAGATTCGCCGGGCTGCGCGGAGCTTGCAGATCTCCTCGAAGAACTCGTTGTGCGCGTTGAAGAAGAAGCTCAGCCGGGGCGCGAACGAATCGACATCCAGGCCGCGCTTGATGCACCACTCGACGTATTCCATGCCGTCGCGCAGCGTGAAGGCGAGTTCCTGCGTCGCGGTCGAGCCCGCTTCGCGAATGTGATAGCCGCTGATCGACACGCTGTTCCACCGCGGCGTGTGCTTGGTTTGAAACTCGATGGTGTCAACAACCAGCTTCACGCTCGCTTCGGGCGGGTAAATGAATTCGTTCTGCGAGTGAAACTCTTTAAGGATGTCGTTCTGAATCGTCCCGCCGAGTTTGGTCCAGTCGAAGCCGCGCGCTCTGCACATCGCCAGGTACATCGCCCAGATGACCGCCGCGGGCCCGTTGATCGTTTGACTGACTGTCACATCCTCCAGCGGGATGTCCGCATACAGCCGCTGCATGTCGTCGATCGTGCTGATCGCCACGCCGCACCTGCCGACTTCGCCCACGCTCAAGGGATCATCGCTGTCGCGCCCCATCAAGGTCGGCAAGTCAAACGCGGTGGACAAGCCCGTGTTGGCTTTCCCCCCCCTTGCGTTTTCGAGGAGGTACTTGAATCGCTTGTTGGTGTCATCCGCGCTGCCGAAGCCCGCGAACTGGCGCATGGTCCACAAGCGGTGGCGATACATCGCCTTGTGCACGCCGCGCGTGTACGGGAACTGCCCCGGCGAGCCGATGCGCTGCTCGGGCTTCGACGGCTCATCGCCATCGACCGTCGCCGCCTGCTGCGGCCCATACACCTCGCCGACCTCATAGCCGGAGATGGTGACGGTTTCGGGATCGACGGCGAGCGACTTCTTCGGCCGCGCCGCCGCAACATGGGGACTGGCTTCGACCGGTTTGTGAATTGTGGACATTGCAAAGACCTCACGCGAGCAGCAACCAATGCGTCCCAACGACCCTCCGAGGACGCCTCAATACCTGATTCTAGCTGACGACAGGTGCCACGACGCTCCGCGAAGTGGGTTCACCTGGCAAAGGGCGCGCGTCTTGCGAACCTCGCCCGATATCATGTCTCTCCGCGAGACACGCACATGTCCGACGCCAACCCAGTCATACCCCTCGCGCAGAACCCCACCTTCGCCGCGGCGAGCAACTCCTCCGAAGCCTCGACGGTCATCGCCGCCGCCATAACAGAAAAGCCCAGCACCGTCATCGGCCGCTACAAGCTCCTCGAACTCATCGGCGAAGGCGGCTTCGGCTCGGTCTTCATGGCAGAACAGCGCGAGCCCGTCAAGCGGCGCGTCGCCCTCAAAATCATCAAGCTCGGCATGGACACCAGGCAGGTGATCGCTCGCTTCGAGGCCGAGCGGCAGGCGCTGGCGATGATGGACCACCCCAACATCGCCAAGGTGCTCGATGCCGGCGCGACCGACACCGGCCGGCCGTACTTCGTGATGGAGCTTGTCAGGGGCGTGCCCATCCTCGAATACTGCGACACCGAAAAACTCGACACGAAATCGCGACTTGAACTCTTCATCAGCGTCTGCAACGCCATTCAGCACGCGCACCAGAAGGGCATCATTCATCGCGACATCAAGCCGTCGAACGTTCTCGTCACGCTCCACGACGGCAAGCCCGTGGTCAAGGTCATCGACTTCGGCATCGCCAAAGCGACCAACTTCGAACTCACCGAAAGGACGCTCTTTACTCAGCACCGCCAGATGATCGGCACGCCCGCGTACATGAGCCCCGAGCAGGCGGAAATGTCGGGGCTCGACATCGACACGCGCAGCGATGTGTATTCGCTGGGTGTGCTCCTTTACGAACTCCTCACCGGAACGACGCCCTTCGACACGAAGGAGCTCTTGGAGAAGGGCTACGCGGAAATGATGCGCATCATCCGCGAGGTCGAGCCGCACAAGCCCAGCACGCGGCTCTCGACCCTCGGCGACACCGCCACGCGCACAGCGCAACTGCGCCACACGGACATCCGCAAGCTGGGCGCAATCCTCCGCGGCGACCTTGACTGGATTGTGATGAAATGCCTGGAGAAGGACCGGTCGCGAAGGTATGACACCGCGAACGCGCTGGCGGTAGATGTACAGAATCATCTTAGCGGAGAGCCAGTTGTCGCGGCCCCGCCGAGCGCGGCGTATCGGTTACGGAAGTTCGTAAGGCGAAACTGGATTCGGCCCGGCTTCGTTGCCGGTGCCGCCGTTGCATTCATTCTGGTCGCGGTGCCGGTCGCCACAATCACTGTGGGGGTTGTGGCCGCGATGTACGCGAACGGCCGCGAACTGGCGCAAAGCAACGAAGAAGTTGCAATCCTTCGCGCCGAATCACTGGAAGCGGCCATTCTCGCTTCAGAAAACCGAATTCAAACCAAGGCCGAACAGGTTCGGGAGTTGCTTGTATTCATGCTTGATGATTTGCAGCCGATGATTGAGACGCTTGAGGGCGCAGATGATGCGAAATTGCTTGTGGCGCAGAAGGTTGCAAGTTTTTTGGAAAACTCACGAACGGGGGCCGAGCAGGATTCAGAGGTGCTGCTTCAGATCGCTCAGGGGTATTGGGAAGTCGGTCAGGTGTACGCGGGGAGGCGCGACGCCACCATGGAGCAATGGAACCAGGCGCTGGACATGTATGCCAGAGCAATTGGCGCGAATTCCGACTTCCTTCAGACAAAACCGGACGATCCGAGGGCACTGCGCCAACTCTCAGTTTTCCATGCCGGTCGCGGTGATGCGTACCACAAGAAAGGCGATCCACAAAGGGCGGGTGAAGAGTGGGACGAAGCGCTCCGCATCGCTCGAAAGGTGTATGACGCGAACCCGAAGGACGTGCGCAGCCGCCGGCATCTTGCGAACGCCACGCTTAACGTTGGTGCTAAGTTTCGGCTCGCCGGTCAACACGCGCTGGCGCGGAGGCATTACCAGGAATCAGTCGAAATTCGCGAGCAATTGGCCAGGGAATCTCCTGACGAGGATACCTATCAGCGTGACCTTGCAGTCGGCTATCTTCGCTTGGCGGGCGTGCTTGAAGACCTCAACGAGCTGCCGGAATCCAAGACTTTCTACGTCAGGTCACTTGCCATTCGATCTGCCCTCCATTCGAAAGTGGAACAGACTCTCGGGAGCAAGCATCCGGAGACCAACCGATACACGCGCGATCGAGCAATCGGCCACTTGTTCTTGGGCGAAGTCAATCGCAAGATGGGCGACACACCGGCTGCGATAGACAATCTGCAGATATATGTGGACCTGACGGAAGATCTTGCGAGCTCCAATCCGTTTGACGCTCGAGCGCAAAGCGATCTCGAAGTAGCCTATAAGACTATTGGAACTGTCCTGTCGCTAACCAACGATACGACACGCACGCTCGCAGATTACGAGCGGATGCATGCGTGGTTCGAGCGGCGACTAGCAGGCGATCCCCAAAACGCTGAGCGAACACGGCGCGTCGCGGCGAGCTTCGAGACCATGGCCAACTTCATCGCGGAGCACCAGCCGCAGCAGAACGCCAGGGCGATCGAGTTGATGAAGAGCGCCATCGAGGTTTCGCGGCCTATGACGGTCAACGCGCAGTTTCAGCAGCCGCTGATGGACTTGGCGCGGCAACTGTCACGCCTTGGCGTCCTGCAGCAACGCGCTGGACAGACCGATGCCGCCCGCGCATCGCTTAACGAAGCCCTGCAGATCTACACCGACATCAGCGCCGCCAACAGTGAAGACGCCGATCTCCAAGCAGCGTACAACGCCTGCGTTCAAGATTTGCAGGCGCTCGACCAGCCACCGAGGCACTAAACCGCGTTCGTCCGCGGTTGGTCTGCAAGACAAGCCAAGCCGCCGGCGGAAGCAGCGCAACGATTCCCGCGCGCACAAACGTGACGCTCGCGCGATGCACGCTCTGGATTTCGCCTATGGGCGAGTCATAGTTGTGATTGTTGCTTGCGCGACCCGCACGGGCGATCGCTCGCCGCGATTGCTCGTTCGATGGATCGCACGCTCATTGGCAATCGCATAGCGCCCCCCCCCACGCCACTCCCCCCCAACGCCGCACTGATCATGTGCCCGCCTCGTGTGTGACTGGGGTGACGCAAAGCCTTCACCCCAGCCATCCGGGCCGTCGCCCATAGCAAACCGCGTGCCAATCGGGCGAAGAATCGCGACTTTTTCACGCGCGAATTTTCAAAGCGTCACAAACGCGCGAAACTAAACCCCCTCCGCCAAGGCAGATTCGCGCACAAACGTGACGCTCGTTGGAGAAATCTCTTGACTCCAGGCAAG